>NZ_JBSRUB010000027.1:0-169102 GCF_055129545.1 Acidiluteibacter sp.
ATTTTCATCCATTTTAAGCCAATTGAGCACAAAAGTGACGCTATAGAATTATTCTTCGTTCATCTTCAAATCAATATCAAAAATTCTATATTTACAAAACAGCTAAGTTCGTTTTGAGACGAACTGGCGTTAATTGCAGCCATACAGCTAACTATCGCTAATGTCAAATTTATTGTCGGGAATAGTTGATGGATAATTAGTCCTAACGTTGCTCCTACAAAAAAAAGTGGAATAATAAATCCACCTCTCCAACCGGATGTTACAGTTATTGAGATGGCGATAATTTTAAAAATCAAAATAGCAAACAATAAAGTTAATGGGAAGTTTCCTGAAAGTAATTCGTTAATTTCGTGATGTCCAAAATATCGGGTTAGTGGAAAGTAAAATGCTATGATACCAAGTAGAGTTCCACCAATTAGCGTTTTGATATAAATGGGTATGGGTCTTTTCTCGAAAAGTGTTTTAAAAAATTTGGTGCAAAAAATAAATGTCCAACCAAAAGCAGCTCCGATTATTGCAAAGAGAACTGCATAGCCAAAATCAAAAATCCCTGAATATTCATATGCAGATAAATCCCAAATAGGGCCAAGTCCCAAATGAATGATTAAAGCGAACACTAAATAGCTAAAACAACTTGCAACAAATGCAGGAATAATTGCTTTGTAATACTCAACTGCGTGTTTGTGGTGAAGAATTTCTAATGAAAAGAGGCTACCGCCCAATGGCGCACCAAATAAAGCTGTAAATCCTGAAGCCATTCCTGCGATACTTAATGACCTTAATTCTTCTCCTTTTAGTCGAAACAATTTTCCTATCCAAGTTCCTGTTGAGCCTGTTACTTGAACCAATGGCGCTTCGGGTCCGAGACTTCCACCTGACGCAACGCATAGCAATGAAGAGAGAACCATTGAAGGATTGTTTTTAGGGTCAAGTTTTCCTTTATTAAATCGGATATTGTTTACAATCAAATGTATTTCTCCTGGGTCTCCAATGAAATGAATTATCAAACCTGCTAAAAGTCCACAAATCGCCATTACAGGAATTACTTGCCAACCACTAAAAAAGGCTAATTGATGAGTTAGAAACTCAAGTCCAATCCAATAAGCTCCTGCAATAATTCCACCTATTAATCCAAGTAAAGCCCATAACAAAAAAGTCCGACTGAAAACGAAAGGGTTAAATCGGACAGGTTGGTCTAAAATGTTTAAATACGTTACTAATTTTCTTCTTCGTTTTAATTTCACTGTTTCGTTTCTGTTTTATATGGCATACAACGGATTTGTATATGAGCAGTAGCGGATTAAAATACAATAATTTTCGTTTTAGCAAAGACCTTAAATATATACTTTTACTTTGGTTAAACACTAAACCCGCTATTGCTTATATACGGTGTTGTAAAACGTTTTTCTATCCTGAATTTCAAAATGATTTAATTATTATGTTATAAAGATAGTTCAAATATTTTATTCCTTTAACATTGTAATGTGAGGAATTCCATCTTCAAGATAGCCTTCTCCAATACTTTTAAATCCATAATATTCATAAAATTTTTTGAGGTATGTTTGAGCCGAAATTTTAATCGATTTGGTTTTATAGATTCTATTAATCGCATTTATTGAAGCTATCATAATATCGTGTCCAAGTTTTAATTTTCTGTCTTTTAAGGCAACTACAACACGACCGATTATTGCCTCCTTAAAATTATTTTGAGGTGCGAAACATCTTGTATAGGCGATAATATTACCATCCTTTTTACCGATAATATGCAACGCTTTTCTATCTTTTCCGTCAATGTCTTGATAAACGCAATCTTGTTCCACTACAAATACTTCGCTACGAAGTTGTAACAAATCGTAAAGTTCATCAATTGTGAGTTCGTTAAATTTTTTTACTGAAATTTTCAAAAACATAAATCTTAATAAATGTGATTTAGTATTTAATTGAAATATTTTGGTTCTAAATACAAACAATTATTTCCTAAATTATAAATAATATTCATTTTACTTAAAATTGCATTACCTAATGCTCCAACGTGCGTTTCGCTTGTATTGGAACCAACTTGGGCCTTTGATAAACTCGCTATCACATTATAAAATGAATAATTGCCGATTTTCATTTCTTTGACTAAACCTAATTTTGATTTGAATAAATTACCATTGGCATCTATACTGGTAGTTGCGCCAACTATCGTAAGTTCTTCTTCCAAATTTAAATTTATAACTGTTGTGGTATTAAATGAAATTCTATCATCAGCTCCTGTGTCTAGCATAAACCAATCGCTTATTAAAGAGTCTTTTACCATAAAGGATGATTTAATTAGCGGTACTCCTTTATCCATCTTTACTTCTAATTTTTTTTTATTCCCACTATATTTAAATGTTTTTGGGTCATACAACTTAATCGTTCGTCTGTCATAATTTATATCAACAACGTAATTTAGGAAAAACTCACATCCGATGATGCCATCAAAATCAACATCCTCATATGGAATTGAATACAATGTTAAATTTTCTAGTTTGATATTGCCTATTTCCAATTTATTCTTCGAACTAGACTTAACTGTCATAATCGATGAAGCTCCTATATTGGTGTCTTCTCCATCAAATTTCAAGTTTAATTTCTTGCGAGCGATACTATCGACAATAACATATGAACTTGCTCCTGTATCAATATTAAAAATTAGTGAATCAGTTTCATTAACTTTTACACTTATATATAATTGATTATCATCTCTTATTTCAAATGGAAATTCACTTAATGATTGATTTACTGTTTTAGATGTATTTGATGAAACAAGTATATTTTTTTGATTAGAACAACTATATAATGCTGCAACTAATAATAAAGCGATAATGGATTTCATATTTTTTCTTTTTTAACAAGTTTAAGGAAGTGTTCTTCATTATCATTTTTAAATTCCGAATATAGTTTGGCAACGTTATTACTTACTACATTTAGCTGGTTTAAGAGTTCGTTTTGTTCAATTGTATTTAAATCTCTCAACGAAATCTTTGTAGCAAATTGTTCCTCTTGGTCAAGTAGAATACAAGTTTGTTCTCCTTGTTTTGTTAGATATATGTTAAAATTGCGTTTATCCGATTGCTCAACTTTCTTAATCACATAACCCTTTATTACTAACTTTTTTATTGCTTTAGCAGTAGTGGTTTTGTCGACTAAAAGTATAGATGACAAATCTTGTTGGTTAATTCCTGGATTTTCTTTAACTCGCATTAAAAACTGGTATTGTCCTTTTTCGAGATTTATAGACTTCATTAAAAAATCGGAAAATGAGTTGAGTGCTCTATAAATTTTTCCAATTTCTCGTAATATTTCTTTATTCATATTTTAATTAGATGAAAGTTCAACTAATGCAAATTTATAAAAAAAAGTTGAAAGTTCAACTAATTGCGTATTTTTTTAAATGTTTTACAACGCCTGTATAAGATTAGTTAGGCGATAAGTAAAGATACACTTTCAAATAAACTAAAGAACAAAAGCCGCGCAGCGGCTTTGTAACTTTCTCACTTTTACAAGTCCGCAAGCGGATTTTGTGGAACTTCAAAAGAAAGCTAAAGTGATGTATCCTACTGATGCCTAATTAATTTTATACCCTGTTATGGGCTTTTTTTATTTTTATCAGCCTTGTTCTCAGTCTATCAACATTGGGTCTGGTTATTAGTCCAACCAATAATTAAAAGCTGATAAATTTGAAATTTAGCAGAAAAGGTATTCCATTTGGGTTTTGTAATTGAGTCTTGTAAACATCTGTACGTGAAACCGAAGTGGAAGGGTAGCAATTTTAAAAAAATGAAATATCAGTGCAGCTAAAATAAGTTAGCTGGTGCTTAAAACAATTTTATTTAAAGTAGTCGAATTAGTTAAAACATAATGTGATTATGTCGCATAGCCTGAAATTTTTTTAATAATAGTCCAATTCCCTTTTATTTTTTTTAGCAGGAAAAATCCACCTTCCATTCTGTTTCTTGCTGTTCCATAAGCTATTTCAATTATTGAGCAATCTTTTTTGTCATTAAATATTGGAAGAGCCAAATAATAAATAAAGCTATTGTCTCTCTCTTTTGTAGAGTTATTATTACTTTTTTGTATTTCATTTACATCTTCATAATTCAATAATTTAACGTTATTTATCTCATCACTTGTCCACAATCTGCTTACAGATTTTCTATTTAAAATAATTTCTTTAAATAAACTTTCTGAAAGAGTGTCATTGCTGACCTTTAGTACCGAATAATTATCGGTTATTGAGCAAGAGCTTGTTTTTTGAATCAATTGAATTTTTTCAACTCCTTGAGTGTATGGTAAACTAAATAATACTTCATTGATAACAGCAACTTCTATTGAGTCTTGTCCACTTAAAAAATGACTAAAAAGTAGTAAAACAAAAATTATTAGATTTTTTTTCATGTAGACAATGATTTATAATTTTCGGAATTGCCCATAACGGCCAAGTATAAGCGTAGTGCGGGATTTCGGAGCGATTTACTGTCCGCCTGCACCAAACTTTAATAGATGCCAAAATACTCAATTTTAGCCATTCAGCCCGCATTATCGCTTATACATTGTTAGCGGCATACCTTTTTTTAATTAATCCATTCCTGATAGTCACAACCGTACATGAAGTTTGAGCAACCATAAAAAGCCCATTGTCTGCCATTATTTGTTCCACTTCTTTTAACAAGGTCTGCTGTTTTACAACGAGGACATTTTTTAATCAATGAACTTTCATTTTCGACTTCTAATTCTGATATAAATTTTGACTTATATGAACTGTCGGCAACGAAAAAAACACTTTCTTTTGCGCGGGTCATTGCAACATAAAACAAACGTCTTTCTTCTCCATTTTCAAATTGGTCTGATTCACTAAGCAGCAGATTTAGCACGTTGTCATCTGACATTTCTGATGGAAATCCATGTTTGCCTGAATTACAGTTTATTATAATGACAATATCTGCTTCAAGTCCTTTTGCTTTATGAACTGACAGGAATTGTGCTTTTAGGGTTGTCAATTTTCCTCTTTCTGTTTTTACTTTGTATGAAATCCAACCACTTTTTCTATCAATCTGAAAAATTTGATTTTCATTTTTAATTCTATCAATGTCAAAATTATACCTACCCAAAATAAATATTTCTTTACTTTCAATATCATCGTTTATTCCTAATAGTTTATCAAAAATTTGTTTTAAAGCAGAAGTGTCATCATGGTTGTCTGTGAAAGAATAGTATATTTCATATTTTGTTTCACTTAAATTTGACTTACCTTTTAATTCCTTTCTTGCTTGGTTTGGATTTTTTTGAATAAACTCACTAGATAGATTTAGTAAAGGATTGTGAAAACGATATGTAGTTTCAATTTTAGATTTAACTGTGTAGCCAAAGTAATTCTCGAATTCTTTGAAAAGAGCAATGTCACTCCCGCTAAACCGATAGATTGATTGCCAATCATCTCCTACACAAAAAAGTTTACAAGCAGGGTTATTTTCCTTGATTGCTTTTACGAGCTGATATCTACCAATGGAAATATCTTGAAACTCATCAATTATTACATAGCTAAACTTTCTGTTAAAATCCCCATTAGTGAGATAAATTGATGCTTTATTAATCATATCGCTAAAATCAATTTCATTTCGTTCGATTAAACGCTTTTCATAGCGTTCAAAAATTGGCTCAATGATTTTGATAAAGAGTGCATTTCGTCTCTTGTGGAAAGTGTCTTTGATTTGCTTGTTTTTATTTTTAACATCTTGTATCGAATAGCTATTTGATTTCATTAGAGTTATGAATGTTTGAAACAAAGCAATAAAGCTATTTATCTCGTCTTGTGCAGCTTCACTTATTATTTTCCATATCTCTTTTGGTGACTTTGGTTTTAATTTAACGCCTGCTTTAAGTAAGTTCTCAGTTAGATTCTCAAAGAGAATATTTTCAGACATTTCATAGCTGAAGGTTTCAATATAAGATGTTTCATAGTCAGCATGCATGTTCCTTGCCCATTCTATTTTTTCCCAATATTTCTGATTCGCTTCTTCTTGAGTTTCTCCTTCTTTTGCGAACCAATGGGGTACATAACCGTTCCTTGAAACGCCAAAATGTTCTATATATACCTTTTTTCCATTTTGAATTATAGTAAAATCAGGCTTGTATTGTCTATAAGCTTGTGTAGCTGTTTCGTGCTCATAGGGGAATTCATATTCGTAATTGATGCTGTTAAATAAGAGAAAGTTCGCAATTCTGCATTCTTCAATACTTTTTACAACTTCCATTTTATATGTTGTTCTACCTCTTACTGGAATCTCCTTGAGTTTATATGTATGGAAGTTCTGATCTTTAATATACTGAACGTAATCGCCTTGATTTTCAAACTCAAACTGTGACTTGGTTGGTTTTAAAAAATCAGTAAAGTATTGTGTTACTTGTTGCAAATAACTTTCATTTTGTATTAGTTCTTTAAAAAATTTTGTAATTAAAGGTTTAAACTGTTTTTCATCAAAAATACTTGGTTGCTTTCCTTCAACTTCAGCAATTACATCTTTACCGAACTTGTGAAAAGTCTTTGCCTCTATACCGTCAATATCTATTCTTCCTTCAAGAGTAGAAGCAGATTTGTTAGTAAATGAAATAAGTAAAATTTTTTCTGGGTCAATTTTGTAGCGGTCAATAACGTAATTTACTTTACCTACTATTGTTGTGGTTTTACCTGAACCAGCGCCCGCAATTACTATATTGTTATCATCGTCTGTTACTATTGATGTTCTTTGTTGTAAGTCAAGTTTTCTGCCTTCAATATTGTCAAAAAAATTATTATAATTCTTTAATTCAACCTTTACAAATTGTTTATTGAAGTCCTTGCGATACGTTTTGGAACTTTTGTAGTAATTCTGAAAAGCCTTTATAGTCTGAACTTCTGTATCCGCTAATCCAATTTTTTCGTAAGGTTTGGGTTTAATTTCGTTAAAAAGACTTCCATGTTTGTTTGACCAAATTTTTAATGAATAATTAGCAAAATAACCTTGATTAAATTCGAGGTAGTTAGAAAATTGGTCAACTGCTAATTTTATATTGGGAAGTTTTGAAGTAAAGAAATTTAAAAGACGTAGTCTAGTAGCTTCTCTCTCTCTTGCTAATTTTTCAACAAGCTCTTTTTTCTTTTGCTTTTTAGCTTTCTTTCTTCGAAAGAATGTTAGTCCTCCTAAAAAAAGCCCTAATGCAATTATTAATACAATTATAATTTTCATTTGTAAATGCCAATTTTTGAGCTATGGTTGATTGTTTTTTTGATTTTCAATGTTTTGAACTAAAATTATTGTCAAATTTGCTTTTATTATTTAAAATTTGTCGTTTATGCCATTCTTGTTTTATTTTGACTTACTTTTTTTTATAAAAAGTTTAACCATCAAATAAATTAAAAATTTACGGTACTTAGCTCTCTATTGTATGTAATAGAGAAATCATAAAGGGATTTAAATTCTTCTCCTACTAAATAAAGTTCAGAGCCTCTTTGTTTAAGAATAATTGGTTTTTCATGCCATATTTCATATGAATCATAATGAAATATAACTTTACAGTAAAAGAGCCTATTATACCTGATTACCCAATCTTCATCAAAGGGTACATATTCTCTAAGAGCTTGACGAACTATAGATAGATGTTGGAAGTCATCTGATATAAGTTTCAGATTAGTATATAAGTCTTGGAAAGCTTTAAATGCAACTATATTCCAATCCATTTGTAAACTCCAATAAAAGTTATGATGACGCTCTAACCAAGATTGGATTTTATCTACATCAACAAATATCTTTTTTGATTTTCCACTGATTTCTGAAATAGCCTTATCTGCAAGTTGTTTCTTTAAATTAAATTTTTCATTTGGTCTAAAATTTAATTTTTCATCTTCGAATACATATAGTTCAGAATTATTTGGTTCAGCATTCGGATAAAGTTCATCATCTCTCAAATAATATAAGGGGTCATCCTCTGGCATCTCTATATATTTCTTGACTTCATTCTTGAAATTTAACTCTGATTGGCTTAAAATCTGAATTATTTTTCCTGATTTATCCCTAACTACATTGTAAGCATAAGCAAAACAAAAGTCCGGATAGCAAAGCCAAAAGCGGTTGCTTCCAAAAGGTATATTACGTATCTCCAAACGAGTGTTTTGAGAATACATTAAAAGCAACTCGTTTTTTAATTTTACACACTTTCTTAAAAATTGAATTGCTGAAATACCAAAGCATTTAGCTATATCAAAATAGTTTTGGCTTATATATGTAAGGTACTGATTACTGTTGTTTAAGTTCAAAGCTTTTAAATGATTATTGGCAAGTAACTAATTATAAAACTCTAATATTCTGTCAGGTAGGGTCATTGCAAATCTAACATAGTCAATAGATTGATTCTTAACAAATAGATGACATACTATCGGAATTGTTGGATTAAAATCATTCCCTGGAGCTTTTAGATATTGAATTCTACCATCGGGTAGAGTCGTTGATTCATTAATATTAAAATCAAAGTTTTTCGGGATATTCAGACCTTCTAAATTGCCATCTAATCGTATTTTAATCTTTCCCATATCAATTGTACAAACAATTGTAATATTCAACTTACCTTTTGAAATACACTGTCCTGCTTGCTATTCTTCAAATATATATGAATTGAAAATGAAGGGTTTGAAAAACAAATCATTCATATTGTTAATTAAACGTCGTTTTAATCCTCTATTTAAATAAGTCAGCATGGAGTTGTTCAAGTCCCTTTACCGCTACTAATTTATGATACCCTACAAAATTCAAACTCTCTATAATCTTTTGGAACGTATTTGTTTTTTTGTCAAAATATTCTGCAACTATAAAGCTTATTGTTCCTGATTGGTGATTTATAAATTCATCTTGATTTATTGTTTTTAATTCTTCAATTATTAACGAAAGGGAGTCTTTTTCGAAACCTCTAGGCAAGTTTTCTGAGCCTCCTTTTCTTACTTCTAGTCTTTTACTATCATGCAATATATCCAATTCAAAATATTTATCGTATCGATTCCTTTCAATTTCCTTATTATTAATTAAAATGTTCATTATTTCAAAATTAGTAGAAAGACACCGTCCACAGATTTGATTGTATCTTGAAAAACTATATCGAATATATTTAGTGATTTCATATTCAGGTCTTATTTCATTGTTTTCATTAAAGAAGTTTTCGTCATAATCAATTAAATTGATAATTCTCGGAATGTGATTTGTTGTTAAACAATTTTTGCAAGCGACTTTATATTGTAAAATCATTTTAAATATTTGTTAAAAATAATAAAGCAATTAATCAGATTTTATTAAACTCTTTGAGTGATTCTTTTAAAGTCAACTTCCAAAAATCAGTTTGATTTAAATCAGGTCTTAATGAGCTAAAAGTCAAGCTTGTTTCGTAAGCTATAAAAGCTTTGGTAAAATCATCTATAGAACCTTTGTGTTGAATATATTGTTGCCACATATTTATTAAAAAATCCACAGCTTCATGAATCAATATTTGATTTGATATTGATGAAATTTGCCCATTTTTTTCAAGGTTTGTCTTAATATTATTTAGAAATCCATCTCTAAAACGAATACCTCCTGACATTTCTTTCGATTGACTACCTTCTGCAAACTCTATTACCTTAGAATAAAAATCATCATTTGTATTCTCGCTTTCATCATCCAAAAACTGCTTAATGACAGTTTTTGCTTGCGGATTCCCTAACTCGTCAGCTTTTGTTAAATCTTTACGTGCCTTTATTTTATCACCCGCCTTTAAGTACTCTAAACCTCTTATAAAATATGGATTAGCATATTCAGGATTGATTCTAATTGCAATATTACAATCCTCAATGGCGCCTGCCGTATCGTCAATTAGTGTTTTAACAATTGCTCTATTATTATATAGGGATTCATGGGGTATATTGTAATAATTTCTCCTTCCACTTTTTCCGATAGTCAATGCAACTTCTTCAATTACAGGTAAAGTCAAGTTATATTTTTCGATTGCTTTATTGTAGTTTGCAATAGCTTCGTCATAATTTTTTAAATTTTGAAAACAAAGACCTAGCCTAAAATAACCATTAAACAGTCCATTTGTTAACTTAAGATAATTTGTAAAATCTTCTATTGCTTCATTCCAAAGTCTTAAGTCTTCTTTGGCATTACCTCTTAAATAATAGAAATATGGATTATTAGGATAGGCAGATATACCATCCGTAAATAAATCTATTGATTTTTCTATGTTTCCTGCCTCATACTCAATTGCAGCATTCATTTCTAAAATAACTTCATCTTTACTTGATGTGTATTTAGCTCCTCCTTCAAGGTTTGATTTAAAAAAACTCATTTTGTCAAATTTATTAATTGTAGTTGTTCTTTTTGGTTGCCGCTAACAACTGTATAAGTGCAATGGCACTTATATCTCTTATGTCTGCAAGTTATTACTATTTATTAAATTATCTAATGGACTAGAAATATTTTTATTATTTATTTGAATCGTTTTCGTGTATAACTCAGTCGTTTTGGGCGAACTGTGTCCTAGCATGTTTTGAACATACCTTAAGTTTACGTTATTTTCAATGCAGTGCGTCGCAAATGAATGCCGTAAAGTATGCACCGTAGACCAAGGATTGGAATGAGTATCTTTTACTGCTTTTCGGTAAACCTTACGAATACTAGTGGTGCTGTATTGCCCACCGATCTGGCCTTCAAATAGCCAATAGGAAGGTTTATGAAGCTGATAATAGGTGCGCAACAAATCCACTAAATGTGCCGACAATATGGTTTTTCTATCTTTTTTGCCTTTGCTATCTTTTACAAATATATAACCTTCCTTAGAGTGGATATCTACCACTCGCAAATTGATCAATTCCGAAATACGCAACCCTGCACTGTATATCGTCCAAAGAATAGCTCTATGCTTTATATTTTCAGGCGATTGTATGATCTTTAGTACCTCTTCTTTACTCAACACATTAGGTAACTGCACACTTTTCTTTGGCCGCTCTATAAAATATAAAGTTCTAGGTCTTCCCAACACATGCTCATAATATGCTTTTATCGCATTTATTAGTTGGTTCTGATAACTCTCACTAATGTTATTCTGCTTAATCAGTTCATATACAAATTGCTCAATTTCATCTTTAGTTACCTCCTTTATATCCTCATGCTGAAAACGACTAAAAAAGATGGTTAGCATATTCTTATAGGTTGAAATACTTGAAGAACTGTAGCTTTTTAAAACCAACCGCTTTTCTAATTCATCCAAAGCCAGAACAGATTGTTCGTTCAGCGATTCAATTTCAACACGTTTATAAATAGCCTCTTGTTTAATCTCATAATCATTATCCAACACACGCTTCACATTTTCATAATTCTCCGAAGTATTCACGATCGACCATAACTTTTGGTTGGGATGCCAAAAGGTGGTATCCAGCTTTTTAAATTCGGCCCTTATGGCGTGTAATTGATACGGAATAAACACTTTAATCCGACTTGAATTCTTCTTTGGCTCGTAAATAATTGCACGTTTCATAGCTGTATTGTTAGTCCATCATCTTAAAAGTAGGCGTAAAGATTATAATAAGTCGTACTTTGTCGTTTGTAAACGTTTATTAACCGTTAACAACGGATAGCACCAAACCTTAATATTTACATAGGATACAGCACATGAAAAAGTGTAAAATTTGTAAAAAAGTGATCGCAGGAAGAGAAGATAAAATCTTCTGTTCTGTAAATTGTAAAAATTATTATCACGTAAATTTGCGAAGAGTTACGAATAAAGAAGCAAAATCTATAGATGAAATCCTTCATAGAAACCGTTCGATATTACTTGAAATATTAGGGAAAAACACCATTCAGAAAAAAGTAGAAAGACTCGTACTTTCAAAAAAGAAATTCAATTTTAAATACCTCACCCACTTCAATGTAAACAAACAAGGTAAAATGTACCATTTCCTATATGATATTGCTTGGATGGAATTTTCAGACGATGAGATCTTAATAATTAGAAGAAAAATTTAAGTTACACCAATTAAGATTTTAAATGCCGTAAATAAGCAAATTTTAAACATTTTAAAAGCTATAATTGGTAAATGCCGAGCTATTATAAAAGGAGTATACGATGTTAGTTTACATTGAGCGTTGTCGAAATGAAATGACGTATGCGACAACTTGTCCGCCTTTGAAGGATTTTATAAAGCAATCGGTATTTTAACCACACAAAAAAGCCCTCAATCTGAATCATCAGAATGAGGGCTTTTATATAAATCTAGCGTAAAATTACTTTGCGTAGTTCACCGCTCTTTTTTCTCGAATCACGGTTACTTTCACCTGACCTGGATAAGTCATTTCGGTTTGAATTTTCTGAGCAATGTCAAACGATAAAGTATCTGCTTCTAAATCAGAAATCTTTTCACTTTCTACTATAACCCTCAATTCTCTACCTGCCTGGATCGCATATGCTTTAGTTACACCATTATGCGACATACCTAAAGTTTCCAATTCCTTAATTCTATTGATGTAAGACTCTACAATCTCTCTACGCGCTCCTGGACGTGCTCCTGAAACGGCATCACAAACCTGAACAATTGGAGAAATCAAAGAAGTCATTTCTATCTCGTCGTGGTGAGCTCCAATCGCATTACATACTTCTGGTTTCTCTTTGTACTTTTCAGCCAGTTTCATCCCCAAAATTGCGTGTGGCAATTCTGGCTCATCATCTGGCACTTTACCTATATCGTGTAACAATCCGGCTCTCTTCGCTACTTTCGCATTCAATCCCAACTCACTAGCCATAGTCGCACATAAATTGGCTACTTCTCTACTGTGCTGCAATAAGTTTTGTCCGTAAGAAGAACGGTATTTCATACGACCTACCATTCGAATCAATTCAGGATGCAATCCATGAATTCCTAAATCGATACACGTTTTCTTACCAGTATCAATGATTTCTTCTTCCAATTGCTTCATGGTTTTTGCTACCACTTCTTCAATTCTAGCAGGGTGAATTCTACCATCAGAAATTAATTGGTGCAACGCCAAACGAGCACATTCTCTTCTAATTGGATCGAAACAAGAAAGAATAATTGCCTCAGGAGTGTCATCTACGATAATTTCAACACCAGTAGCAGCTTCTAACGCTCTAATGTTTCTACCTTCACGGCCAATGATTCGACCTTTTAATTCATCACTTTCAATGTTGAACACAGATACTGAGTTCTCAATGGCTTGCTCTGTTGCGACTCTTTGAATGGTTTGGATCACGATTTTCTTCGCATCCTTGTTCGCATTAATTTTTGCCTCGTCAACAATGTCTTTAATATAAGACATCGCATCTGTCTTGGCTTCAGCCTTCAATGCTTCTACCAATTGAGCTTTTGCGTCTTCAGCACTCAAGCCTGCAATTGTTTCCAATTGCTCCACTTGTCTTCTTCTATCTTTCTCTAAATCTTCTATTTTCCGCTGAACTAAATCTAACTGTTTGTCTAAGTTTTCCTTAATTGCTTGAGCTTCTTTTTCCTTTTTGTTGGCCTCATTCAATCGTTGGTTGAATGTATTCTCTTTCTGTTTGATGCGGTTTTCACCATCAGCCATTTTTCGCTCACGCTCACTGATCACCTTTTCGTGATCTTCCTTCAATTGCAAAAACTTTTCTTTTGCCTGAAGAATTTTATCTTTTTTGATGACTTCGGCCTCAGCTTTTGCCTCTTCAATTATGTTTGCATTGCTTTTTTCAATTGCTTTCTTCAAACCAAGAAAAACAACGGCCGCTCCTACTCCTCCTCCAATGAGCAAACCAATAATGATACTTACTATATCCATTCGTTTTATAATTTATTTAAATAAAAAAACCCGGGCAAATTTGACGTTTGAGTAAACCCCTAATAAAAGGATTTGAGCTTTCCGGAGTACCGCAGACTTCCAACGTCTCTCAATAAATTGAGAAATCCCCCAGTCGAAACTAGGGTAATTAAAGGCCTGTCTTTGGCATCACTAAGTTAAACTCACGCTGTTAAGCATGTTGAGTTTACCAAACATTACAAATTTGCACGGGCATGCATTTTCCCACTTTGTGGGTATACTTTAAGAACGCTTCTTTTTTATGTTATAAGAACTTCGATACCAAGGCATCTAATTCTTCCAACTCTTCACTCAATCCGTCGTCAACGATGATGTCTTTCGACTCTATTTCTATTGCTTTTGTGGCATATTCCAATGCGCACATCGCCAATAAATCTTGTTTATCTTTCACTGCATACTTGCTCTCGTAGTCCTTCACTATTTCGTTGATGCGCTTTGCCGCTTTACGAATTAGTTCTTCTTCCTCTTCTCCACTAACTGTTAGAGGATAAGGACGATTTGCAATAACTACCTTTATCGAAAGATTCCTCACGGATTAATCATTACTTGTTAAATTGTGCTATGCACTTATCTACTTCCCGTACAAGTTCGTTTAATTTCAACTTCATTTCTCTGTTACCGCCATCCGAAGACTGTCCAGCAATTTTCAAAATTTTGTTTTTATCATCCAACTCGTTCAATTCACTTCTTAATTGGGTTAATTCTTGCTGCAACTCTTCTACTCGCTTTTGCTCCCTCTCCAATTGCTCCAACGTCTGTTGATGCTTCTTTATCAATGCCAACAATTTAGTTTTAATACTTTTAACTGTCAAACTTAGATTTTCCACTTCTCCCTATCCGTTTTAAAAATAACTCAATTAAGTCTTTTACAAAGCTAACAATTTTTTTGAGCCATTAACTGTTGAAATAAATATGATTTAAAATTTTACGTCCATTTAGTTAAACTTAGTTTTGTACCTGATTTAATTTAATTCCCTGAACTATTTTATGAAATTTTTACTTCCTATTTTATTTGTTTTATCTGTTCACTTTACTTTTGCACAAGAAAACAAGTATCCTCAAGACTATTTTGCCGCTCCTATGGATATTCCATTGTACTTATCCGGCAATTTTGGAGAAATTAGAACCAATCACTTTCATGCAGGTATCGATATAAAAACGCAAGGTGTTGAAGGAATTCCAGTCAATGCGGCTGCAGATGGTTTTGTGAGTCGAATAAAAATTTCACCGTATGGCTACGGAAAAGCCATTTATGTGGTGCATCCAAACGGTTATACCACCGTATATGGACATATTCAAAAGTTTAGTGAAACCATTGAAAAATACATCAAAGCTGCACAGTATAAACAGGAAAGCTTTAGTGTAGAATTGTTTCCGATGAGTAGTGAACTGCAAGTTAAAAAAGGAGACCTAATCGCATATTCAGGAAATACAGGCGGTTCTGGAGGACCTCACTTACACTTTGAAATTCGTGAATCTAAATCCGAGGCGCCACTAAATGTGATGCTTTTTGGATTTGATATCAAGGATAACATCAAACCAATTGTACAATCCATTTATGCCTATCCTTTGGATGATACTTCTACGGTGAATGGCAGCCACAATAAAATGAGGTTTCCAGCTACCGGCAGCAATGGGAATTATAGATTGTTAGTGAGTTCAATTAGTGCTTATGGCAGAATTGGATTTGGAATTGAAACCATCGACCAAGCAAATGGAGTGGGCAATCAAATCGGAGTCTATACAATTGATTTGAAAGAAAATGAACAGTTAATTTACAGTCATATTATTGATAAAATTCCTTTTAACAAGTCGCGTTTTATGAATGCTCATATCGATTATGAAGAGAAAGTAAAAACACGAAGAAATGTTCAACGCAGCTTTGTGTTGGACAATAACCAATTGGATATTTATCAATTGGATAAAAAATCAGGCCCTATCACCTTGCAGAATGGAGATACTAAAACCATGAAGTATGAATTGAAAGATGCTTATGGAAATGCGAGTGAGATCAACTTTACCGTAGTTGGAAAAAAGACCAATTCAGGGAGCAGAAATGCTTCGGTAAAATCAAGTGATAACCGCTTTTTTAACTACAATCGAAGAAACGTTATTTTGGAAGACGATATTTTGGTGAATATTCCCGATTACTATTTATACGAAGATTTAGAATTTGAATTCTCCAAAGAATCTAATTCGCGTTGTATTTCCCCATTGTACAATTTGCATAATAAATACACCCCACTGCATTCTTATATGAATGTTTCAATCAAGCTAGAAGGCTTGTCTGATGAGTTGAAGGAGAAATCATTGATTGTTTCGACGACCAATAAACGTAATTTTTCAGCTGAAGGTGGCAAATGGAGTGGAGATAATATCAGTGTAAAGTCAAGAACTTTTGGAAGCTATTGTGTAATGATAGACTCAACACCTCCGGTAATTGTTCCGGTAAATATTAGCAATGGTTCGAATATGAGTGGCAAATGGTCCATTATGATAAAAGGGTCAGACAATCTTTCTGGAATAGATTATTACCGCGGTGAAGTGGACGGGAAATGGATCTTATTTGAATACGATTATAAACGAAATTTATTCTTCCATTATTTTGATGGCACCATCGAAAAAGGCAACCACACTTTAACTTTTGAGGTGAAAGACGGAACAAATAATTCTTCTAAAATCAATTTAAAATTTAACAATTAATGGGAGCTTAAAATAAGATATTCACTTACTTTTATATTCTATGAAAAATAGTCTTTCCACAGTTTTAGTGTTTTTGTTACTTACAATCAGCGGATCTGCAATTAGTCAAACAGAAAATAAGGACAATGATTTAATCCAGTTTTCAGGAATTATTATAACCGGTGACAGTTTAAATCCTGTGCCTTTTGCCAGTATTATGGTTAAAAACACACAAAGAGGAACGACTTCTGACTACTACGGCTACTTTTCATTTGTTGCAAAACCCTTAGACACCATTGTTTTTTCTTCAATAGGATTCAAGCGAAGTACATTTGTGGTTCCTGATTCATTAAATGATTCACGATATTCGTTGATTCAAATGCTTCAAAATGATACGATTCTATTAGACGAAGCAATCGTATATCCTTGGCCAACACAGGAACAATTTAAAACAGCATTTCTAAATTTAGACATCCCAGATGATGACTTAGAAATTGCCAGAAAAAACCTGAGTGATGAGCAAATGTCTGCTCGTTTTGAAGCTATGCCTATGAGCGGAAGCATGAACTTTAGATTGCAAATGCAGCAGCGAACCAATCAAATTTATTATGCGGGTCAATATGTTCCAAACAACTTATTGAATCCAATTGCATGGGCCAAATTTGTGGAAGCATGGAAACGAGGAGACTTTAAACGAAAAGATAAAAGATAGGTTTTAGGCCAATAATTTCGCATGCCAACTATTCCCTACCGTGGTTTTCCAATTCGTCTCCAATTCTGACTTATTAGATACTAGATTATTAAATACAACTGTATCTTCGTTCAATTCCCCACTTTTAAGTAATTCTTCGAAGGCATGCATTTTGGTCATTTTAATTTCACCATTTTGCTCGTATGCCACTCGTAAGCGATCAAATAAATCTAAGTCATAACTTTTTTCAATGTGTTTGATAAATCCTACTGAAGAATCGATACTGCATCCTGACGCCTGAGCCTGAGCTTCATCAACCAACAAAATTAAAAATAAATTGTCTCTCACTAAGAAAGTAGCAGCTAAAGGTGCTCCATGAGCCGCCCATGAATCAATAAATCGATCGCCTTCTTGCTGAACAGATTCAACTTCCTTTTCAGTCAAGAACCGATTAGATTGATAAATCCAAACTCTACTGTGATCTGCGATACTGTTATAATTCATAGTTTTTTTTCAAAATTAGGAAATCTTAAACCTCCAACACGAAAAAAGCATCTAGTTATTGATAAAAGAATTAACTTTAACAAAAAGCATTAAAGTGAAAGAAGTACTCTACACTAAAGAAGTTATTTGGTTCAGTATCGGATTGGTCTTATTCTTATTAGAATTTGTTTTTCCGGGATTAGTATTGCTGTTCTTTGGAGTTGGTGCGTGGATTACATCCATAACAGCCTACATTTTTAACTTCAGTTTAAATACCCAACTTTTGATTTTTATTGCCTCTTCCTTAATTAGCTTAGTCGCTTTAAGAAAATTATTGAAAGAGAAATACATGAACAAATCTGGTCAAAATACAGAAGCTGAAATGGAATTTGTTGGAAAAACAGCTGTAGCAATTTCCACTTTTAATCCAGGAGAAAGCGGGAAAGTAGAATTTAATGGGAGCAACTGGATGGCAGTTTCAGATCAGCCGATTAAGAATGGGCAACCTGTGGTGATAATAGAAATAAATAACATTAAACTTACAATAAAACCAATAAACTAAACTTTATGATCAGCTCAACAACTATTATATACTTAGGATTAATTGTTTTTGCTTTGGTGACATTTATTTCAACTGTGAAAATTGTACCTCAACGAAGTGCATACATTATTGAACGGTTTGGAAAGTATCAAAGTACATTGCTAGCAGGATTTCATATTATAATACCATTGGTTGATAAAGTAGCCTACAAACACACGCTAAAAGAACAAGTGATTGATGTATCGGCTCAAACCTGTATCACAAAAGATAATATCTCGGTAGAGGTAGATGGAGTGCTCTATTTACAATTAGTAGAACCCAAAAGCGCTTCTTATGGAATTGATAATTATCACTTTGCCTCTATACAGTTGGCTCAAACTACAATGAGAAGCATCATTGGAAAATTAGAATTGGATAAAACATTTGAAGAAAGAGATACTATTAATGCAATCATTGTAGAAGCAGTAGACAAAGCATCTGACCCTTGGGGTGTTAAAGTTGCGCGTTATGAAATAAAAAACATTGCTCCACCACAAAGTATTAAAGATGCAATGGAAAAGCAAATGCGCGCTACCCGAGAGAAAAGAGCAATCATTGCTACTTCAGAAGGAGAAATGCAAGCTAAGATTAATAGAGCAGAAGGAGATAAGCAAGAATTAATTGCTAGATCCGAAGGAGAGAAATTGAAACGAATAAACGAAGCGGAAGGAAGGGGCCAAGAAATTGAACGAATTGCTCAAGCGACAGCAGAGGGTGTTCGATTAATCGCACTTGCGATCCAAGAAAAAGGTGGAAGAGATGCAGTAAATCTTAGAGTAGCAGAACAATATATTGGAGAGTTTGGGAAGTTAGCTAAAACTAACAATACGATCATCTTACCAACTGATTTGAGCGATATTGCCGGTTTAGTTGCTACTGCAACTTCCGTTTTAGATCATAAAAAAACAGTATCAAACAGTAAAACCTAAAAGAGCTATATTTTCACTTTGAGAATTTGAGCTTCGAAAAGACTCAAAGAAATAATTTAAACGATGTCTTCTCTGTTTGTTGTCGTGAGGTTCAATTAACTTCAATAATCCAATAAAATTTTCCTTCCCTAAAATTCGATCGAAACATCCCAACTGCTGAAAGCAACCTTTATTGAAGAGAAATACAGAGTCTTTTGCTTCCAACTTTTTACGTTCACCATTTGGAACTTCAATTGGGAATCCATCTCGAAAAATAACCAAATTATTTTGACCAAAATAATTCACCTCTTTTGACTTGAAGCTAAGTGTTACAATCTCAAAATCCATCTCTTTTGTCTTTATCAATTGATCAACAACAGCTCTAGAATCTTCTTTTTTTTCGACTTGTTCTGTCAACCAATCATATATGTTCGTCGATTGCAATGCAGTTTGAACTTCATTATCCTTACCAGTTCCGATTACCATGAGAACATCATCGTTAATGCGGTCACCAAAAATTAAATCTGAGTTAAGAATTCCTTGACTTGAAGAGTAAACAAAAATTTTCCGATAAGTCTCACCATTTAGTTGGTAATGGTTTCTTCCAATAGCGCCATGCGAAAGCGCCATTTTTAGTTGACTCAAACAATCTTCCCTTTTCTCAATTAATCCTTCTAGTAATGGACTTAATTCTTGATTCAATGTATTTATTGAAATGGGTTCAAATAAAAAGTTCTTAACCCCAAATTCTACTAAATCTTTCAGGACACTTGATTCAAATTCTTCTGACAATCCAATTATTAATTGCTGTTTAGAAGTATTCTTCGTCAAAATTTCTTTTACTTCAGTATTATTTATAAGCGAGTAGCTTAGGTAAATAAACAATACATCATTTTTTTCAACTGAATCGAAAATAGGTTTTTGTTCTGAGTGTGAGTTTAAAAACTTTACCGAAAGGTTAAATCCCTTTACAAACTCTGCGATCTCAGTTGAATTGAGTGTTTCAGTAAGTGTTGGTTTGCATGTTTTTAAGAATGTGGTGTTCATTTAACAGCTTTCTTATTGAGACTTATCTTCTCCAAAAGTAGCACTGTAAAAAATTTAAAACCTAATAGTTAAACGGAAATACTAAATATAGGGGATTCACTTATTCCTCATCTAGCACACCACTATTTATGGCCCAAACTAAAAGTCCCGCCATATTTTTAGATCCAGTTTTTTCAATCATGTTTCGTTTATGTGCATCAACCGTCCGAATACTAATGAAAAGCATGTCAGCTATTTCCCCATTATTATATTCTTGAATAATCAATTTTAGAATCTCTTTTTCTCTTTTTGTTAAATTGAAACTGTTATTAAACCTGCCTACTTTTTTCTTTTTCGACCCAGCGGATAATTGACTCATTATCGCATTAGTAACCTCTCCACTAAAGAAATTATTCCCGCTCATAACAGCATCTATGGCGGTCCTCACCTCTTCTATTCCAGAATTCTTTAGTAAATATCCATTGGCACCCAATTTCAACACTTGTCGAATATATTGCGTTTCATCTACCATGGACAAGACCACTATTTTTATTTTAGGGTAGTCCTTTTTAATCATCGTGATTAATTCCAAACCATCCATATTGGGCATATTTAAGTCTGTGATCACTAAATCAGGGGATTGGTTTTTTATAAGTGCCAATGCTTCTATGCCATCAGAAGCTTCTCCTATCACTTCGTATTTTGAATTATCTGATAAAAATGAGGAGATTCCGTCACGGATTAGCTTATGATCATCTACAATAATAATTTTCATCATACTATTTTATTTTGAGGTATTTCTACCGCTATTGTTGTCCCACAACCTTTGGAGCTATCTATTGTCAATGCACCGCCTAAAGACTTCACTCGATTCTTAATACTTAAAAGACCTACACCACTCTTGAAGTCAGTCGAAGTCATTGCAAATCCGACGCCATCATCTTCAATCATTAAATTCAAACTATCATTGTATTGCATCAATTGAATCGAAATGTATTTTGCCTTAGCATGCTTCAGAATGTTATTCAATGATTCTTGAATAATTCGATATAGCATCACTTCTAAATTTATGCTCAACCTTTTGCCATCTAGATTATTAAAAAAGTATAGTTCTGTTTCTGAATTACCTAAATCTTCGATCATTCCTTCTACACTTGCAACTAGGCCAAACTCTTCAACTGTTTTAGGCATCAAATTTCTAGCTAAACCTCTTGTTTCAGAAATAGCATTTTTGAGTGTATCTAAAACCCTTTTAATTGATGTTTGTCCCTTCTCAGAAAGCAGAGAGATTTCAGGCATAACGGTTTGTAAATTCATAGAAGCTGAAGTCAATAATTGACCTATTCCATCATGAAGATCTATGGCTATCCTTTTTCTCACTATATCTTCTGTCTCTAATATTGCTGTGACCATTCGCTTTTCTGTATTCTTTCGTTGAATCGCATAATGAATCGATTTGTTCAGTATTAGAGAATTAATCTGAGCTTTTAATAAGAAATCTTGAGCACCTTCTAAAACAGCATTCAAAGCAATTGCCTCATCTTCCAAATCTGTTAGGATGACAAATGGAGTAGTCGAGAATTCATCGAATAAAGCAGTTAATGTATGAGCCCCGTATGAATCCGGTAAACCTAAATCTACAAGAACTACATCGATTTTAGTCTCCTTCAGAATACGCTTTCCCATTTTCAAAGAAGACTCATGATATCCAACGTAGTTATAGTCACTCATTGCGCCCATTAACTCCATGATAGAAAAACCTTCCATCTCATCAACGACTAAAATAAGCACTCGAAGTTCGGTTAATATCTTTTTTTCAAGTTCGATTGACATATTGCAAAAGTAAAAGAAGTTATCGAGCTAAATATAATACAACTATTTGATAGCTTATATTTTAGACTAACCTCATAAATATAGTGCTAAAATAAACTATTCCATCTATGAATGACAAAAAAAACGCCTATAAAAAAATAGCCCTTAGATTTTCTCTAAAGGCTACTACTTTTCAATCAATGAAATAACTAGGAAATTGCCATTTCATATGGGATATTACTTTGTTTAATTGCTCCGAAACCACCTTTCACATCAATGGCATTGTGATTACCTCTCGCTTTTAAAATAGAAATCGCGATCATTGATCGGTATCCACCTGCACAATGCAAATAAAATGGCTCATTTGGAAACTCATTCAGAGAGCTATTAATTTCATCCAATGTAATTAACTTAGATGTTGGCAAATGACAAGTAGCATATTCGCTTTCTTTTCGAACATCTACAATTGGAGATTGCGGTTTCTTTTTTAGCACATCACTCAATCCATCAACATCAATTGAATCCACGGTGTCTATTTCTTTTCCGGCAGTTTTCCATGCATCAAATCCACCCTCTAAAAATCCTATAATCTGATCAAAACCAACTCTTGCCAATCGGGTGATGGCTTCTTCTACTCTTCCTTCTGGAGCTACTAATAGTATTTGTTGTTTTACATCAGCGATCATAGCACCTACCCAAGGTGCAAACTGACCGTCTAACCCGATAAAGATAGATTGAGGAATATGACCTTTCGAATAATCATCTTGATGACGCACATCCAACACAATCGCATCTGTAGCATTCGCAGCTTGCTCAAAATCATTCGGAGTCAAAGCCGTTTGTCCTTTTTCCATGACGCTATCAATGGAAGCATACCCTTCTTTATTCATCTGCACATTCAAAGGGAAGTATGCTGGAGGCGGCAATAAACCATCTGTCACCTCAGCAATAAACTCCGCCTTAGTCATATTTGCACGCAAGGCATAATTCATTTTCTTTTGGTTCCCCAAAGTATCTACCGTTTCCTTCATCATGTTTTTTCCACACGAACTTCCTGCACCGTGAGCAGGATAGACCGTCACATCATCGGCTAATGGCATAATTTTACTTCTCAAACTATCGAACAACATTCCGGCTAAATCATCTTGAGTAATTGAACCCATTTTCTGAGCCAAATCAGGACGACCAACATCTCCAAGGAATAAAGTATCTCCTGAGAATATAGCAATGTCCTTTCCCTTTTCATCTTTTAATAAATAGGTCGTACTTTCCAATGTATGTCCGGGTGTGTGCAAAGCAGTTAAGGTAATATCCCCAACTTTAAATACCTGATTGTCTTTAGCGATCAGAGCATCAAAAGAGGGGTTTGCATTTGGTCCGTAAACGATAGTTGCGCCAGTTTTTTCAGCCAAAGTAACATGTCCACTTACAAAATCCGCATGAAAATGGGTTTCGAAGATGTACTTAATCTTTGCATCATTCTTCGCCGCTTTTTGAATGTAATCGTTCACCTCTCTTAATGGGTCAATGATTACAGCCTCTCCATTACTTTCAATATAATATGCTCCTTGGGCCAAACAACCCGTATATATTTGTTCTATTATCATGTCATCAATATTTATGGCAAAATTACACAAGGTAAATTAAAAAAGCATTTAATAACGCCCATCAAACGAAAATCTCAGCTTCACTTCACTCTTTTTATCACAAGTTAACACTCTTGCTCTGCACCTCCTAAACTAATCTCTTTGAATCAGGAAAAAATCTTTTGAATAAGAAAATTGCTTCTTCCAATCTTATTTGCATAAAAAAAGGAAGAGCGCTGCTCTTCCTTTTCTATGTTTTATGCCACTGTCCCTTGACAGCTTGACCCTGCACCGGCAGTGCAGCCATAACAGTGTTGATTGGTTAAAATATTTCGTTTCGATAAAGCTTCAATATCAAAATTATTAATGTGTTGAGAAGATGGAGCGGCCACTTTCATGTCCAACATCTGATTGAAGTCGCAATCGTACATGTATCCGTCCCAATCTACTGAAATTGTATTCCTGCACATCACTCCTTTGACTGCACCAGGATTAAAAGCTGTTACCAATTTATCCATGTATTCTTCATAGTTATCGCTGGCTACTAAATAGTCCAAATATCGACTAATTGGAATATTGGTAATGGTAAACAATGCATTGAAGTCAATATCAAAATCCTTTTTTAAGTTGCGTTTGAACTCCATTTCCAACTGCGCTTGATCTCCAGGAAGAAAAGCTCCTGTAGGATTATACACTAAATCCAATTGCAATCCGGATCCAGGAATACCATATCCTTGTTCATTCAAACTTTGCAAGGCTTCTATAGAGCTTTTAAAAACTCCGTCCCCTCGCTGGGCATCTGTTTTTCCTGCTTGATAGTAGGGCAAAGAAGAAACGACATGCACATTGTGTTTTTTGAAAAACTCGGGTAAATCGTAGTACTTTTTATTTGCTCTAATGATCGTTAAGTTGGAACGAACGATTATCTCCTTCACTCCTATCTTGGTTGCTTCTTCAACAAACCAACGGAAATTTGGATTCATTTCAGGTGCTCCACCAGTCAAATCAACGGTGTGAATCTTTGTCTTCTCTAGAATATCCAAACATTTTTGCAAATATTCTTTGGTCATTATCTCTTTTCGATCAGGACCTGCATCTACGTGACAATGCTTGCAAACTTGGTTGCACATATAGCCCACATTGATCTGAAAAATTTCAATATTCGTTGGCTTCATCGGAAAGTCTCCCAACTTCGTCAATTGCTCTTTAAAAGTGAGCAATTCACCATCAAAGGGACTTCCGTTCAATACTTTTAATTGGTTTTTTATGTCAGCTAGTTTATCTCCTCTAGCTTTTAGTGATTTAATCATAAATGACTTTTCGTTTTTTTTAAATTATTGTACGACAAATTTTTAATTTGACATTTTTTTGTTTTTTATTTCACTTTTTGGTGAGCAAAAAGTAAAGCAAAAAGCTCAGCCTTATCAAAATGAAATTAAATCCTTGTATTCCCTAAGTTCAGCTGGATGATCTTCTCGGCCCACCTTCGAAGCTTTCCAGTTTCTCTAAGGAAATCCTTCTGATTTACTTACCTTTTGCTAAATGGCAGTCCTAAAATAAAAAAACCCAGATTTAAACAAAATGATTTCAATTTATATAACTTATTTAGTATTCTTAACTAATCTTTTGAGTCTTAAAAAAAATCAAACAGTAGATTTTTTTACATTGAAAGCTTTTTCGCTTTATTCATCATTTGTACTCCGTGAACCATAGAAGCGCCGCCTCTAATCGCACTAGCGACATGAACTGCTTCCATCATCATGGCTTCATTGGCTCCTTTTTGCATGGCATCTTCAGTGTATGCATCAATACAATAAGGACATTGAACCGCATGAGATACTGCTAAAGCAATTAGTGATTTTTCACGCTGTGTTAGTGCTCCTTCTTTAAATACTGCGCCGTACCAGTCAAAAAACTTCTCAGCTAACTCTGGTTCAAATTCTGCAATTTGTCCAAATTTCTTTAGGTCTTTTGGGTCGTAATAAGTCTTTTCCATGTTTCTATTTTTATAAATACGAGTTATGCACTCAATTAGATTTTTGAATCATAAGATTAAGAAAAAAGTAATCGGAGAACCAACTTAATTCATTAAAAAAGCTAAATAAAGTTGATAGTGTCAAACAATTGACAACAACAGATTACCTTACTTTTCAGTAACAAAAAAGTGATCTAATGGTTTTCCAGTAGCTCCGTTTGGAAATGGAATTTGTATTAGAGAAGAAAGTGTCACTGCAATGTCTTTAATTGCCACTTCCTCTGAATAATTACCTTGAACAACGTTCCATCCATACCAGATCATGGGAACATGCGTATCGTAATTATAGGCCGTGCTATGTCCAGTTCCACCGTTTCGTTGATAATAATCGCTTAACCAACCAGGCTGAAAACTATAGAAAATATCACCACTCCTTTTGGAATCAAATCCATTGTACATCCGATTACATACATTTTCATCACCCACACAAACTCTTCCACTCATATCTGCAGCTGAAGTCAGGTTTGGGTATTCTAACAAAACGTCCAACAGAGCTCGTTTCACCTCATTCTGCTTTAAGGAAAGGCGCTCTATTTCCGAATAATTCAAATAAATCTGGTGGTTGATTACTTTCTCAATCACATCGGCACCAAATAAATTCATTGATCCTGATTTAAGAGCCGCTTTAAACACTTTATTGTCGTAATAATCGGTGCTTCCCTTGGCATGAGCAGGAATATCGGCCACTCCATGATCGGCTGTCAGCACTAATACATATTGTTGTTCCCCCACACTTTCATCTAAGAATTCTAACAATTTTGCCAGATCTTTATCCAATCTTAAATAAGTATCTTCAATTTCTATCGACTGTGGACCAAATTGATGACCGATGTAATCAGTAGATGAGAAACTAATGCTAATGGCATCAGTGATCTCATCATCGCCTAACTGTTCGTTTCTGATTAATTCAATTGCAAAATCAGCTAGCAAAGAATTCCCAAAAGGGGTTTCCTTAATCAAACTGAGTCCACTTATTTTTTTAATGTCAGGCAATTGATGTGGAAATGTTGATGAATTTTCCCCTTCAAATTTGCCTTCAAATTCAGCAGCATCAACACTAGAAGCGGTGTAAGTCTCAATCGGATATAAAGTATTCCAAGGAGATTTTAAATAATTCTCCACGTATTTTTTAGAATTAAATGACGTTACCCACTTTGGTAAATCATTTATATAATATGAACTAGAAATAAATTTTCCTTCATCGCCACTTAACCAGTAGGCGGCGTTGGCTGAATATCCGACAGGTAAAATGGCCCCTCTATCTTTGATAGAAATCCCAAACACTTTACTCTTTGAAGAAGATAATTTTAATTGATCGGTAAACGAATTTGCTTTTAAATTTTTGGGTGAATGTTGACCATCCGCTCCTTTGACTCCCACAGAAGTAACGGTAGAATCTTCCACGCAATAAACAGTCGATTTCTTTGTCCGATCGTACCAATCGTTAGCAGCAATGCCGTGATGAAAAGGAGTAGTTCCAGTTCCAATAGTGGCATGGCCAACTGCAGTCAATGTCGGAACGTAACTAAAATTAGCGTTTTCAAATGAAAACCCTTTATTTACTAATCGTTTGAATCCATTCTCAGAATATCGATCCCAGTATTTGGCGAGGTAATCGTATCGCATTTGATCGACTGTAACCATCACTACTAACTTAGGTTTTCCTTCTTTAGCTGATGTGTTTAAAGTCATTAAACTGATCAATACGAGTAGTAGGTTCTTTGCTTTCATATCCTGTTATTTTCCAGGAACAAAATAACTAATTATTTCATCCCGAATAGCAGGATTTGCTCCAGATGCCAATGCCAAAGAAACAAAAAGCCCAATTGCTGCATAACTTACATCCTTTCCAATCATCTTGATGGATTTTATTTTATGATCGCCGCCTTCCTTCGTTCGAGAAAAATTAACAGCGATTTCTCTTCCTCCAATTACTCCCAAGAATACCCAAGTGGTACTCATCGGAACAGTACTGATAAAGAGTTTATAAATTAATAAAATCACATAAGTGAAATCAATCAAAGTAGCTGCTCGAACATCAGAGATACGTGCTTTTTCGCTCACCACTTTCTGTATTTTATCTCCTTTAAGGAAAAAGAGTAACCCCAATCCTAAAAAGATAGTCAAAGTAAAGATTAAGAATTGCCACCACGTTTGTTGACGAGGTAGAAAAACGGCCACATTTGCCCCGTCTTGCATAACCCACACGGCCCACAAAGCTCCACTTACTATCCATTGCACCACGCTCCAAGCATTGTGCGTAAACCGCTGAGAAAAGTATTTTCGAATGATTCCATAAGAAAAGTACCACACCAAAAAGGATAAAATGAACGCCATTCCATATCCCGAAAGACTCTTACTTACTACTGACACAATCCCGCTAGAAGAGGCACTAAACACACTCAACATCAAAAAGGTAGTTGATACCGGCATTCTTAATCGAGTTAAAATCAGCAGGATTAAAGGTGCTATTATCTGAAAATAGTTAAAATTTTCTGGATGAGGATATTCTGTTATTCCATCAGAAGATAACAGCCTTTGGTAGGTGACATCTCCGTCATAATAGAACCAACTAAAAGTGACAGTAACTATAAAGATTCCTCCGATATAGAGCCATAAAATCCACCACTTTCTATTCTGATTACTCTCTATGAATGTTCCTAAAGACTGAATGCTATCATTAGCTACTGTAGCATAAGCTGCAAAGAAGAATCCTAGCCACATGGCTGCTTGACCGAACCCGACTAAAATAGCTGATAAAACGAAGCCCAATAAAATGATGGTTAAAAAACCTCTCTCCTTCACTAATATAGCAACTAAATCTAAGGTCTTTAGATCCTGTTTCTTGTTCTTTTTTTTCCCCAACGTAGTGTAAGTATTTGCAACTATAGTTTACAAAATTGAGCAAAACCAATTGGCTTATTAACAGTGCTAGGTTATGAATAGGTTAATTTAATCCTATTAAAATGGCAGGAAGTTGCTAGTTATTTCATGTGACGAATTCAAAAAATGGGAGTAATTTTGAACTTTCTAAATAAAATTCAGATCGCCTTGAAAAATTTAATCTTATTAGGATTAGTTGTAGCGCAACTTATTTCTTTTACCTACTCATTATCTGCTCAAGAAAAAGATAAAATTGATTGGAACTTTAAGAAAAGTCAATTAGACATTAAAAAGCAAAAAGGAAATTTCTTTTTCTACTGGGGGTATAATCGTGCTTCATACGCTAAAAGTGACATTCATTTAAAAGGGCCTGATTACGATTTCATCCTTTCGGATGTAAAAGCAAGAGATTTACCAGAAGAGTTTTCTTCAGTATACTTTAATCCTAAAAAGTTGACAATTCCTCAGTTTAATTTCCGTGTTGGCTATCATTTATCAGATAAATATGCTTTGGCACTGGGATGGGATCACATGAAATATCAAACCAGAAGTGGACAACCAGCCATTATTACAGGTCGGATAGATGCTTCCGCATCTCCACTTTATGCAGGTTATTACAACCATGATAAAATTATTATGGATGAGTATAACCTTGTAAAGATGGAGCATTCTGATGGCTTTAATGTCATCAATATCAATTTAGAACGCAACGACTTTTTATACACCACAAAAGATCAAAAATTTGCACTTAGTGCCATTACAGGTGCCGGAGCAGGAATCGCATTTCCATGGACCAATTCTACCATTTTTGGCAAGAGAAATGATGATCGTCCGAAAGTATCGGGTTTAGGTGCACACATCTTTGGTGCTGCTCAAGCCACGATTTATAAGCGTTTCTTTTTGCGATTGACCCTTCAAGGTGGATTCCAAAACATGTGGGCAATTGCCACAGTTCCAAAAGGCGATCATTCTGCGCACGCAGAACAAACGATCTTCTATTACGAACGCTCATTGGTATTGGGCTACAACTTTAGATTGTTCGACAAGAAAAAGTAGCATGCTACTTTTTCATGGCTTGCTCTAAATCATCTTTCAGGTCTTCCACTGCTTCAATGCCAACAGAGAACCGTACATCTTGGTTGCTGATTCCCATAGCATCTCGTTCTGCTTGGCTGATACTTTTGTGAGAAGTTAAGTATGGTGAGCCAATTAACGACTCTACTCCACCCAAGCTTACTGCAGGACAAATAATATTCAATGCCTTTTGGAATTTAATTGGATCAATGGATGGCTTTAATCTAAAACTCATCATGGCTCCAAAGCCTCCATTCATTTGGCGTTTTGCCAATTCAAATTGTGGGTGACTTGACAATCCTGGATAATACACCTTCTCCACATTTTCATTCTTTTCTAACCAAGTTGCCAATTCCATTGCATTTTCTGCAGCGCGCTCTACTCTTAAGTGCAAGGTTTTCATGCTTCGTTCGATTTCATAGCACAATCGAGCATCCAACGTAGATCCAAAGTCAACTTGTGCGACTTTAATTTCATCAATCAAACTAGCTTTACCACCAAGGTAGCCAAAAATAATATCACTGTGGCCTGAAAAATACTTGGTGCCAGAATGCATCACCAAATCAATTCCCATTTCCAAAGGCTGTTGAAAAAGTGGTGTCGCAAAGGTGTTGTCTGCAAAAGAAATCAATTGATGCTTTTTGGCAAATTCCGCTGCCATAGTAATGTCGGTTAACTTCATCAATGGATTAGAAGGCGTTTCTATATACACCAACTTAGTTTTAGACGTAATGGCCTTTTCCATTTCACTGGTATCAGAGAAATTCACAAAAGAAATCGCAACACCAATTCGTTCCAATTGGTGGTGCATAAAATGAGCCGTCCCACCATAAATATCTGATTGCACAATGATATGATCGCCGGGTTTTAATAAACCCATTAATGCTGCAGCAATCGCACCTAAGCCAGAACTAAAAACCATTCCTTTTTCTGCATTTTCCAACGCATTTATTTTGTCAATAATCGCTATTTGGTTAGAAGTATTCGCCATACGAGGATATTTCATCTCGTAGTCTTCTAAATATTTAAATGCTGTAGAGGTGTGAATTGGTGTATTTACGCCTCCTTGATTTTCATCAATCTGAGTGCCTGAATGAACACATTTTGTTGCTGTAGCTATTGATTTTGGAAGTTTCATGTTCTTTAGAATTAATTGCAGCTAATTTTTTATGATGGAAATTAACCACGTACATTTATCCCAAAAGTAAGATTATATGGATTACATTAATATTGCAAAACCAAAATCAATCCAATGAAAAGTATCGCCGTCTTTTGTGCCTCATCTACCGGAGCAAATGCCATTTATATGGAATCTGCCTACGCCTTAGGCAAGCACCTCGCTTTAAACCAGTACAGGTTAGTTTATGGAGGAGCAAGTGTGGGCTGCATGGGTGCTCTGGCAAAAGGTTGCATGGAGCATGGAGGAACTGTAATTGGAGTTTTACCTCATTTTTTGAACAAAAGAGAAGTGGCTGCAACCCACGTTACAGAGCTCATTATGGTAGAAAGCATGCACGAGCGAAAGCTAAAAATGCACGAATTAAGTGACGGCATCATTACTCTTCCAGGTGGTTACGGAACCATGGAAGAATTGTTTGAAATGATGACTTGGGGCCAATTGGGACTGCACCAAAAACCAATGGCGATACTCAATACGAATGGTTTTTACACCCCTTTGATGGATCAATTGAGAAAGATGGAAAAAGAAGAAATGGTGCAAAGCCGATTTGTGGAGATGATTATTTGTAAGGATTCTATCGTTGAATTATTCGAAAAAATGGTCAATTATTCGGCTCCTGATGCTATAGAGTTACTTCAAAAAAAGACAACGTAAAATGGAAAAATTGGTAAAAGCCTATCAAAAATCGAAGGAACAAAAAGAGTGGATGTTGGCTAAAGCCAAGCAATCTAGCTTAGATAAAAATTCAATCAAAGAAACCGAAAAATGGTCGATCAACCAACTGATTTTTCATTTAAACAATGTGGAAAAATCGGTATTGGATTACATCAATTATAAAAATGCAAAAGGCGAATTGACTCAAAAAGCTGGATTAAAAGCAACATTCAGGTACTTTTCATTGAAGGTATTATTGAGTACTAATATGAAATTTAAGACTCCGAAAAGGGTCAGTGAGATTCCCGAAAAACTAGATTTTGATCAATTGATTACCGATTGGAATTCCACTCAAGTTGCATTTGAAAAATTCTTACAACACTTCCCAAAAGAATTGGAAGGCAAAGCAGTTTTCAAGCATCCGTATGCTGGGATGATTTCAATTGAGCAAACGATTCAATTTCTAGTAGATCATGCCAAGCACCATCAAAGTCAAATGAAACGATTGGTGTGATTCAATTATCCAACTTCAACATTTGCTTTTATCTGTATCGGAAAATTCAACGAATTGGCAATGAAGCACTTTTGATGCGCTTTGGTATGTAACTTAATTGCCATTTCCACCATGGATTCATCGGCGACATGAACTGTTGGATTGAGGGTAATTTTGGTAAACTGCCCCACACCACTTGTTTCATCTTCAGTCATTTCGCCGGTTGGGTGATCGCCATAAGCGGTCACGATTATTCCGTTATCTGAACAAACATGCAAAAACCAAAGCATGTGGCAAGAGGAAACCGAATGCAACAACATTTCCTCGGGATTATATCTTGTTTTGTCGCCCCGAAAAGCAGGCTCTGAAGAACCTAGAATTGGACGTACTTTAAACTCTCCACTCTCTATTACAAAAGAGCGCTCATAGGCGGAATAATTGGAAGTTCCTGTGCCAGTATTTCCTGTCCATTTTAATTCTGCAGTGTAGTTGTGCTTTCTCATTATTCCCTTCGGTTTGACTAAAACTATATTTTCAGGTCATCAAGATAATTAAAATTGAGAATTCTACAATAGACAGAATTTTTAATATCCGTATTTATCTTTCCAGAATCGTTTCATGCGATCACGCAACTCTCGTTCCCGAGGATTTTCGCCCATATCATAAAACTTAGTATTCGCTACTTCAGGGGGCATAAACTCTTGTGCTACAAAATTACCAGCCCCATTGTGACTGTATTGGTATTCTTTTCCGTAGCCTATTTCTTTCATCAGTTTTGTCGGTGCATTTCTCAGCGCCAATGGCACATTTAAGTTACCTGATTGTTTCACTTCTGCTTGCGCCATATTGATGGCCATATAAGCGGCATTACTTTTTGCTGAGCAAGCTAAATAAGTCACCGCTTGAGATAAAATGATTCGACTTTCCGGCCAACCAATTACATTCACGGCTTGAAAACAATTGTTGGCAATTACTATCGCCGTTGGATTGGCGTTTCCTATGTCTTCACTTGCCAATATCAATAAACGACGAGCAATGAACTTGGCATCCTCTCCCCCTTCAATCATTCTTGCCAACCAATATATGGCGGCATTTGGATCACTCCCTCGAATGGATTTTATGAAAGCTGAAATAATGTCGTAGTGCTGCTCTCCGTCTTTGTCATATCTCGCAATTGATTGCTGTGCTACGGCTACTACTTTATCGTTTGTGATGACTACTTTATCTCCTTCGCTGTTGTTTACTGTCAGTTCCAATAGGTTCAGCAACTTTCGAGCATCGCCACCAGACAATTGCATCAGCGTTTGATATTCCTTTACTTCAATGTCTTTTTTTGCTAATTCTTTGTCGTTTTTTATCGCTAAATGAATCAAGCTCAATAGTTCATCTTTGGTCAACGGTTCTAAAATATAAACCTGACAACGAGACAACAATGCTGATATGACTTCAAAAGATGGGTTCTCGGTTGTGGCACCAATTAAAGTGACAATCCCCTGCTCTACCGCTCCTAATAAGGAATCTTGCTGCGATTTACTGAATCGGTGGATTTCATCAATAAACAAAATAGGGTTCCGATCTGCATTGAAAAACTGCTGTTTCTTCGCTTTGTCGATTACTTCACGAATGTCTTTTACTCCAGAGTTGATGGCACTCAACGTAAAAAATGGTCGATCGGTGGCATGAGCTATGATGTTGGCCAAAGTGGTTTTTCCAATTCCTGGTGTTCCCCATAAAATCATGGAAGGAACCATTCCTTTTTCGATTAGTTTACGCAATACCGCTCCTTCTCCAATCAAATGTTTCTGACCGATGTAGTTGTCGAAATTGGTGGGACGTAGTCGTTCTGCTAAAGGAATTAAAGAGGCCATTATTATCTAATTTTAACGCGAAATTACGTTTTATAGCGGTTCGATATTGAAATAAATGCATTTGATTGCATTCGTTTTCGAAGGGTTTTTAACCGCTAAGCTATGCCTGCGGTAAGCAGGTTCACGAAGGGTTTGCAAATTGCATTCAACGCTTTTTGCGTTAATTGCACAATTAGATGTGCATTTGACTTTGCTAAGTATTAACGGTTTTTAATGTTGTTCCACCCGAGTGGTGCTATGCACTGTACATATTATTAGCGATTTTTTATTTTTTTGTTAATCTTAGTTTGATCGTGTTTCCATCACTAGCTCCTCCATCAGAAATAACTGTTAGGATATAATCTGCACCCTTTTTGGTTATTTTAAATTCCATTATTTGCGGTTTTTCGTAGAGCTTTTGTTCACCACTTGTAACTTCTCCTGTTACAATAATTCTGAGTCTTTTACCTTCTAATTTCCAAGTACCATTTTCATCAGGAACTAATGTTGAATCTCCGTCAGATTTGTACTTTAATTCATTGAAAATACTATCAGAAGTAAACTCCCAAGTATCCTCAAATATACTGGAGTCGTTATAGTCTGTAAGAGACCAAATTCCTATAATTTCTATTTTATCAGCACTGCTTGAAGATTGACAAGCCGCTGCAACAGTTATTATGACTAATAATATGCTGAGAATGTTTTTCATTTTTTAATTATCGCTAACGGTTTGGGTATGATGTGTGTCCCCAAGGCATGTACTATACCCGTTGTTATTGTGCCTAATTATTTGTTATCTAAAGTCAATTTTTATATTTTTTTTGGGAATCGGATGATTAATCATCTCTAGAAATATTTTCAAAGCTTCACAAAAATCAAATTCATCATTAATATTATTGAACAACTTAATCATTGGATAAAACAATGAATCTTTTTCATTGAGATTAACTTTTTCGATTTCCTTATTGTTCTCATAGAAAGTTAACAAGAATTCTTTCCTTTTGAAGTCAAATTGAAATTGAATGTAATTATTATACTTCCAATCTTTTACGTAATTTTTTTTATCAGTCAGATAGAAACTGTCCTCAATAATCCTTGTTCGATTTTCTACAGATAGAATAAATAATTCGGCTAATTCAATTGCTTCCGAAATCTCATCTTTTAATGGTTTTTGGTAATAATGCTCAAGTTTATTTCGTAGTAATCTTGCTTTTGAAATCAAGCCACTAGGTGCAAAGTCTAATGCTTTAATTAGTTTTAATTTATATGCTATGTCCGAGTTCTCGAAATCTTCAATATCTACAATTTTTTGTGAAATCTCTGGAATTTTATCATATGTGATTCCGAACATAGCAAACGCACTATCTATTTGGCAATCAATAGCTCTCTTTGCATTTGTCAATGCATTTACATATCCTTTTAATTCCTGTGTCTTAAAATCAGATTTTGCAAATCTTAGAAAATGCCGAGGTTCAATATCAAAATCAGTACTAATTTCACTACCTCCTTCTCTCTCAATCACAGACGTTGAGAAATCAATTTTCAATCGTTTTTGTATAAGTTCTAAAATCATCTAAATATCTCTATTCTAATTGGGCACAACGTTCTAGGACAAGAATAGTAGTGGATTAAAATGCACTAATTTTCGGTTAAACAAAGACCTAATTTATATTAACTCACTTTCATTTTAGCGATAAAACCGCTATTATTTTTATACATAGTTGTACACAGTACTTACTATTCATTTACTATTACTTTCAAGCTTATATTTCCTACTTCTTTTAAGTAGTTTTCAGTTACACCTAGCAAAGTCATAATACTTTCCGATACATTTTGTTTAGATAAACTCGGTTGAACTATAAAAACCTCAAAGTTCATTGGTTTTTTATTTTTGGCAATTGTCAATAGCCTTTCTAAATCATCAGAATTTCCTTTTTCAATTCTACTTCTTTCATTTCCAGTTCTTACTTTGGTTTTTCTTTTAAGTAGGTGTTCGAAAAACTCTGAACCTTTTTTATGTTTCCAGTGAATAGATTTTTGAGCTTGACCACATACTTCGTAAAAGTTGTCTATTCTTGTATTTACATTACCATCTTTTGCGAATTTCAGATGATAGAATTGAACATCAATTTTTTTGTCAAACTCTTTTATAGTGATTACATCAGCTATTTCTCCAGAATAGTCATCGTCATAAACGATATCATAGTCTTCTGCGATAAGTTTTTGAATAGTTTTATACTGTATAGAATCAGTTCGCAGCGGAACTACACCTTGTGCTTCTTTACTCAAATCTACATTATTCCAGTTCCAAGCAATAAGGTTCTCCGTTGGATATGGTAAAATGATTTGTTTTAACTCAACATATTCATTTCCTTCTAACCTCGAGCCATCAGCAAACCAAATCATTGGTGGATTGACATTCAAATATTCGGTCAAGTCAAACTTTCTACTCCCGATAATTATTTCTCCGTTATTAACAGAAGTCTTTACAATTCTATAGTTTGCTATTTGATTTTCTCCAATTGTTTCTTCAAACAGCTCCTTTTTGAATTTTATAGAATTTGTTGGTGTATTAATTTCAAATGATATTTCGCCATTTGCTGTTGGATTCGTAAGTGCAATTGAGCAATATGTTAAACTGAACTCATGGTTTTCAATAACGAATGAAACTCTTGATTCAGAATTATCATAAAAATTGTCATCCCAATCAATATGAGTAGGATAAATTTCTGGAATTTCACTTATAATTTGAGGAATCAAAGTTTCTTTTAAAACTTGGTTTGGGTCAATAGTTTCATCGATTAATTTTTGACCAAGGTTATTACACCATTTAATAAAACCTCTTAAATCATTTCTCAAATAACTCCAAATTCGACCTTTGTATGAACAGCCTAAAGTTATTTTATCGCCTTCATCGTAACCAGAACCAAAAACGAACGCTTTTTGACCTCTTTGTTGCTCAGCTATTGAAAGCGCCTCTTCTATATCTGTTCCAACTCTCATTGTAAATCTAATTTTTCTATTAAGAAATTCTTTAAGACCAACATTTTGGAGTGAAACTCTTTTGATATCATAAAAACTTTTGAATACATTCAACTGATTTATCATTACCGCTTTATCGTATAGAACAGCATTTGCTAAATCTTTATAAAGACTTGATTTGTCTGAACTATGAATAAACAAAAGATTACTACTTGTGTCATAATAGAGGACAGTTAATTGCCAATTTAAGCCAAATACCTCTTTGTAATTTACCCATTCTACCTCGCTTTTTCCTGCGGTAATAAGAACCATTGTTTTGGCTGATTCGTTATAGTCAAAAAACTTATATTCCAATTCATTATACCCTTTAATACCCTTTTTAAATTTCTTTAAGTTGTAAGTATCTTCGACATCAAGATCTTGATCTTCTTGGTCAAAATTATTTTTGTAAACTACTGTGCTTAAAGCAAAGCGAATGTTTTGGAATGGAATTTTTGAACTTTCTAAATATTGGAAACCATCTATAAATTCATTGAAATCTATTTGTTCTTCAATTTCATCGGAACTCAATGTTGACAATAATGAATTCCAATCTGAATCTTGTGCGTAAAGTTCACTTAATTCATTTTCCACATTTGAATCGGCTAAATTGGCTATGAAAGTTGCGTTACCCAGTTCGTCATCGTGAGAAGTTCTTGTGAATCGTCCCGCAAATTGTAAAGTGATTGGTAAACTTTTTCTAATATCGTGAAATGCTGCTATCTTGAGTTGGGGTAAATCAAAACCTTCTCCCAACATATTTACTGCAACGATAATTTTATGTTCACAATTAACAATGGAATCTAAAATTGCTTTTTTGTTAGCAATTGACGAATGAACCATTACAGGATTTAAATCCTTAAATTGTTTGTAGATTTCAAATATTTCTTCTGCTCTGGTTTTGTTTTCGCATCGAGCCATTAAAATATGATTATAACCTAAAGCAATATCGTCTCTTAATTTTTGAACAGCCTTATCAGCAATTATTATATCTCCTTTTTTGAAGTCGTATTCTCTAATTGGAATGAAATTAATCGGTTTAAAATATCCTTGTTCTTGTGCTTTTTTAAGTGAAAAATTGAATATTATTTTGCCATCAACTCTTTTTCTATCGTTTCGAAATGGTGTTGCTGTAAATTGTAAAATTTGCGATTCTTTAAAATAGAGTCTTACCCTATTCCAAGAATTTGCTTCGGAATGATGTGCTTCATCAATAAATAAATGCGAAAAATTTTCCGACAGCAAAGTAAGTAGCTCATTTGAGTTTCTTGAAAGAATACTCATTGTAGTTACTACAACATTACATTCTTGTATGAACTCCAAAAGTTCGTTTGGTTCTGTAAAGTTTTGCTGTAAAATTCCAACTCTTGGATTCAAAGCATTTTCACTTACGATTCCAAATACTTTAAGTAAGCCTAAAGTATAAAATTTATTGAATATTTGAGTTCTTAAAGCATCAGAAGGAACTGTAATAATCACTTTTTTGCACCTATTAGCAATCAACGTAGTTAGCATTGTTTCGGTTTTTCCAGTTCCTGTAGGCATAACAACTGTACCTATTTCATCTGAAATTTTAAGGTGACTTAATATTGAATATAGTGCTGCAATTTGTGGCTCTCTCAAACCATTTACATTTTCTTCTACATTTTCTTCTATAAACGAGAAATTATTTTTCCAGGATTCAATTATGACATCAGTTGTAAATTCCGAAATTTTAGGATGCTTAATCCAATTCTTGAATTTAATTTCATTGTTTTCTAATCTTTCTTGTGTCGCTTTTTTATTAGTCAACAAAACATAATTGAAACCATCTGGCATAGTATTCAAATTACTACATAAGCAGTATTGGATTCCGTTACTCTCAATTAATGTATAACTTCTGTGTGAAGAAACAAAAGTAAAATCTGTTTCTAGACTAGGTTCGAGAAGTTGTTTGGATATATTATTTGTTCCAACCTTCTGCCAATATGTTTTTTCTAATTCGGGAAGTTTAATGTTCATAGTTATGTTGGTTCAGGTATTGTGGCTAACGATTTCGCTATGAAACGTGTCCCGAAGGGCATGTTTTTATAACGATTGTTATACGCTGCCTTTTCTGTTATTTCGTTTTTCGTTTTCCTCTTTTATTTAGCTTTATTTCTATCTTAATGTCTTGCTCGATATACTCTTCAAGTTCCTTTCTCCCTAATTCTACTTCCAGATAAGCTATTTTCAAACTCTCGCAAATATGTTTGTTTAAGAGTTTCTCATACTTGTCAGGGAATTTATTTTTAGTTGTTGCTTGAATAAAGTCCTTATTATTTGAAAACAAGTTTTTACCGATTGTCCTGCGTACAGTGTGATGTCTGCTATCCAAAAGGTCATTCATTCTTCCTTTAAGATTGCCAGTTTCACCAACGTAAACAATTTCTGCTCTTTCTTTTAGGGCATATACACCAGCTTTTGAAGGAACCGTTGAAGTCCATTGCCGAGTTAATTCTATCTCTTTCCAATTGTCCTCATTGAACAACTTGTCTTTCAAATCAATTAAATAGTTTAATACATTCATTCTATTAATTGCTTGGAATTAACTTGTCAAGTAGTTCATCAATTTTCTTAACCCCATCTTTTCTTATTCTTTCTTTTGACGACTTTAATGTTTGCTTAACTTTAAACCAAGTGCGAATGTCAATTGAAAATGCAATGTCACGAATTTCGTCTTCTAAGTCTTCTATTGCTTCTTTGATAATTTCTGGTTTTATAGAATTTGTTGTAATCTCAATAGCACCCCGCATTTCGTCAATATCATTTGGAAATTGTTGTTTTACTTCTTCATAGTAATCCTCGAGTAAATCAAAAGTTTCAAGGATTTTCGTTTTTCCATTAAGTCTATATGCGGTAACTGGGTCGATAGTTGCTAAACTGTCAACAGCATTTGTGTATTTTTCCTCAATGCTCTCAAGATTGTCAGCTACATTGTCTTGAATAAGCTTCTCGATAAGTCCAGAGTAGAGTTGGTTTAAATATTGTTTTACTTCTTCTGTTTGTTCGTGCTTTGGAACTCGCAGTAAGATTCTTTCTGTTAACAATTCAACGATATTTGAAGTGTCGAGCTGATTAAAGATGAAGTTGGTTTCTAAAAGATTATAGAGAATTTGTTTCTTAATTTTTTTGTCTTCTTGTCTTGTTCTAAACCATTGTCCAAGTTCATTTAAGAACCACCCAAAGGCGATACTGAAAAGAGCCGTAATATATGTCCAGTCAATTTTGTCCACTGTTGTTTTTCAAGGTTGCGTATACCAACTGTATAAGCGCAATGGCACTTATATGTCTTCACTTATTATTTTTTTTTCATAAAACACCTAACAAACTTACAATCAACCAATAAATCATTTAACAATCGTTTCAGCCGAAAGTCAGACAGCTAAAAACGAATAAACGTCAGTTTCCATCTTATTGTAGTTGTTTTACAATTCCGAAGATAGGAGAAATAGTTGATATCCTGAACAGAACGACTAAACTATTAATGAGTTACACATCCAAAATAAAGTACAAACCGCTTTCCACAAGAGTTGTCTTTTATTCAGTAAAGCAATAGCTCACCCTTTCAAATTCATCCTGAATACCGATTTTTGAAAAAAATACCACCTTCATACAACCATATCTGAAACTATTGACTCTAATTCCATAGAGCGACTATTGAATAATGCAAGAACGAGAACTAATTGAACAGTGTATAAACGGGCATCGAATTTCTCAAAGGAAATTGTATGACACCTATAAAACACCAATGTATACACTGGCCTATCGGATCACGAATAGTTTTGAAGATGCAGAAGATGTGTTGCAAGAAGGGTTCTTAAAGGTATTTAGAAATTTGAGCAGCTTTAATCAAGAATCGAAGCTTTCTACTTGGATTCATACCATTATCGTTCGCACGGCTTTTCGAAAAATAAAAGATAACGTAAATTATAAAACCATAGACATACATGCTGATGACAGTCAGCTAGAAATTGTTTACCCCTCTGATGTTGACTATTTAGAAAAGGCCATTCAGAGTTTACCTGATGGCTACAGAACCGTATTTACACTTTATGAGATTGAAGGATATAAGCACCATGAAATTGCTGAATTGCTAGAAATCTCAACTAGCACTTCTAAAACACAATTGAGAAATGCCAAGATAACCCTGAGAGATCAACTTAAAAACTTTTCAATCAATGGATAAAAATAAGCTACATCTTCCCGAGCACCATCCAAATGAAAATGTTTGGAATGCAATTGAAACTGGATTAAACAATCAAGAATTGCTTGATGCGCTGCCTCAATACAGTCCTTCAGAAAAAGTATGGAATAAGATTCAACCACCACCAACTGGTCGAGTTATTACCCTTACGAATATTCTAAAAATAGCAGCAGCTTTTGCCTTTATAATTGGAGTCGGTTACTTGATCGCATTATTAAATCCGATGAAAAAAGAGAATGAAATTATCACATACTCAGAGGAGTGGATTGAACCCATAGATACTTCAAATTGGAATATAGAAGAAGATCGAAGCATAGCAGCATTGATTGAACAAAAAGAAACTGAGACTCCTCTTCTCTTAAAATCAGAAGAATACAACCTATTAAAGAGAGAATACAACAACCTACTGGAATCAAAACAAGAGATTTTAAACGAAGTGAATCCATACAGTGAAAACGTAGAATTAGAATTGATCCTTACACGAATAGAGTTAGAAAAAAGTTCAATCGTGAGAAGTTTAATTTCTTTCCATGCAGCTTAATAACAGAACAATGAAACTAAAAAAACAGCTTCTATTACTCATTATTCCTTTGCTTGTTTCGATGCCACTTATCGGACAAATTAAGGTGTACAATGTAGAGTCTACAATTGTCAAGGAATTTGAAATTGGTTCCAAAACGGCTTTCTCTATTGTATCCAACAAAGCAGATATTAAAGTCATTGCTACGACAAACCAATTGATTAAAATAACTGCCGTATTGAGTTCTAAAAATGAGAACAAACAATTGGCAGAAAAAGACTTAACACTACAAAAACACATTATAACTAAAAAATCAAACACCATCTCTATTGTCAACTATGTAGAACTATCGAGTGGAGAATCAAAACCTACCTCTAACCTTCAAACCACTTTTTTAATAGAGGTTCCTAAGTCCATGATTGGTGAATTTAAAATCAAAAATGATTTCGGAAAAATTGAATTCTCCAACATTGCAGCGAATGCCATTATTGAAAGTAAATTTTGTCCAATTACAATAACGAATTATGAAGGCAGCTTAAAACTAGAATCTTATTATGGAGATGTGAGTTTAAATAATGTTGAAGGTAAACTGACGCTAACGACCAAGCATTCAAAACTGAACATTGAAAACCACAATGGAGACTTTATCTTAAAGTCTAGTTTTTCAAAGATTAACTTAATCAATATCAACCCAAAACAGACCTCAACGATAGAAGACGATCATTCAGAAATTAATTTATCTCAAACCTGTTTGAGTTGTAATTACATATTATTTGATTTAGAGAAATCTGAATTCAATTTCCCAAGTACTGCCACTGTCAGCTATTCATTAAAAGAAGAATTTAAAATTATCGGTTCACTTTTCAATTCTAAACCAACTCGAGTGATCGACATTAAATCCAATACAGGTATCGTATCGTTAAAAGCACTTTCTAAATAAAACTTCTATGCTACTCAAAAAATACATTTCTATCCTTTTTCTGCTAATCGGCTTGAACGGCTTTGCGCAGAACGACACCATAAAAATTACCAATCGATTGGACTCCAATTCTACCCAATACTTAACTCCAATGGAATACGCTTTTATGTTTCATGAAGATACTCCTTGGATGTTGAAAGGAGGTATTAATTCGGAAGATGATTTTTTAATTGCATTTGAAAGAAGGATCAAAGGTGGATTCACTGCTAACGTATCTTTTCTCTATGCGAGAAATCTATCAACTACAGTCAATAGAAACATATTTATAGGCAATATCGAAACGAGGTATTATTACAATATGAAACTCCGTAATAAAAGTAGAAACACTCCATTTAACTTATCGGGCAATTACTTTTCTTTGGGATATGAGACAAATAATAGAAAAACATCAATAGAAAAGAATACTATCGACGGGGTGGAATATTTAAAATACAAAAGTGGACTTAATTCTACTTATTTTCTAAAATGGGGAATGCAGCGGCGTTATTTAAAGAATGGATTCATTGATGCCGGAATCAAAGCAGTATACAGATTAAACGGAGATTTAAATAATAGTTTTCAACTTCATTCAGTCACCTCAATAGGATTAGCATTGGCAAAAGACAAATCATCACTAAATGAGAAAAACCTCTGCTCAGTAATAAAGTGCTTTGAATCTGATCGTTCTGTTTTTAAAGTAAATGTTTCAAATTTATTTGGGATAGGGTTATCAAGTGACAATTTCGGTGTACATCTAAACCCCGAAGTGACTCATGAATTCAAATTGGGAACATCGTCCTTCTCCATTAATAATACATTGAGTACCAATCTAGAATTTTCATACAGTATCAATGATTATAATAACACTCCACCTCCCGGCAGTTATATCTTTCAATCTAATATTGATCGCCAACGTTTATTAATAAATGTTGAGTACCTCTTCGAGTCAAGGTATTACTTCAATTTAAAAAATCGTATTCTAAAAGGCAAAACTGGGAATGGATTATCGGCTGACTATGTCTCAATAGGATTATTTAATTACTATCAAAATAATGACTACATAATTAATCCATATTCAACTGTTAGTTACCTAGACCCAAAGTATAAAAAGCAAAATTTTAATTTTTTACAGCCACAATTCACTATAGGAAGCCAGCGCTTTATTGGTGATCACTTTTATTATGACTTAGGGATAGGTTACAGAATGGCAAATCTAATCGATAAAGAAAGGACAGTCAATAGTCGTCTTTCTTATGAACTTCATCTTTACAATAAAGTAGGATTTCGGTTTTAAACAATTTAGTATTCAAATGTAATTTCTAAGTAAATAGCAATGAAATTTAAAGCTCTACTCATTTCTTCAATTCTTCTTCTATTAATTAGCCTAAACGGCTTTGCACAGAACGATACCATAAAAATTACCAATGGAATGGACTCCAACTCTACCCAATACTTAACTCCAATGGAGTATGCTTTTATGTTTCATGAAGAAACGCCTTGGATGCTAAAGGGAGGAACGAATTCGTCAAATCAACTATTCGTTGGTTTTGAAAAAAGAATTAAAGGTGGGTTCACTGCGAACATTTCTTTAAAATATCAAGACAATATATTTTTTTCAGGCTTCAGTAACAGATCTTATAAATACTTTAATATAGGCTTTAGGAACATGCTTATGGTCAACTTCTCCGCAAGGTATTATTACAATATGAAACTTCGAAATAAAAATAGAAATACCCCATTTAACTTATCAGGCAATTACTTTTCTTTGGGCTATGAAGCAAATAATAACAGGACTTCTAAAGAAAAGATTACAAACAACGGTGTAGAATATACAATTTACAACAGAGGACTTAATTCTACCTATTTCCTAAAATGGGGAATGCAGCGCCGTTATTTGAAGAACGGTTATATTGATGCCAGTCTTAAGGCTGCATATAATTTTAATGGAGACTTTAATAATAGTTTTCAATTGAAATTAGAAACCTCGATAGGATTAGCGTTTGCAAAAGACAAATCAACTTTAAATGACAAAAAATTGTGTTCAGTCATTAAGTGTTTTGAATCTGAAAAGTCCGTTTTCAAACTGAACCTTTCTGATTTGTTTGAAATCCAAATAAAAAGTAACTCTAACAACTTTTGGCTAAATCCTGAAATTTCTCATGAAATTAAGTTGGGCAAATCATCCTTCTCAATTAATAATGCGATAAAATCCAATTTAGATTTTCATCGCTTATCAGTAAATGTTGGATACCTTTTCGAAACAAGGTATTACTTCAACTTGAAAAACCGGATTCTAAAAGGAAAAACTGGAAATGGATTATCAGCTGATTATGTTTCATTGGGGTTTCATAATTATTATCAGAACGCTGAATATATAAACTCCACAATTTGGGCTCTAAGTGGCAGTGACAATTTCAACTTTCTACAGCCTCAATTCACTGTTGGCACACAACGTTTTGTTGGAGATCATTTCTTCTATGATTTGGGAGCTGGAATCCGATTTACAGATATTATAGATAAAGTTCGTCCAAGTAATAATCGATCTGGTGCAGAACTTATTATTAATAACAAAGTAGGTTTTCGATTTTAGCAGTTAATTAATTCAGTAAATTTTATATAATTGGTTTGTTTTCAAAAAAAATCCCTAGCGCAATTTTGCACTAGGGATTTTTTGTGGAGCCGGAGGGAGTCGAACCCTCGTCCAAACGAGGAACCGATAAGCTTTCTACATGTGTAGTCTTTACTTAATTGTCGGGAGTGAAATGGCTAAAAACGACCTCTTCAAACCTTATCTTCTTTAGTTTCGCCAACCCATCGAAGCGCGAGGTTCGCTAGCTCAATAGTCTGATAAGCCGATTCCGAAAATTACTGAGCAAAATCTCCGGAGGCCTAGCTTGTTCTACAACCTAGTTGCAGAATTAGGGTTAATCTCTATCGAGTATTAAGCCGCAAGCGCGTAGTTGTTCTCGCCGTTTAGCGAAAGTTTAGCATTAGTTTTAACGAGCCAAAAACTAAAAGCTCGACATGCTTACCTATAAATCCTTCTCGCTGTCGAAACCGGTCGGCCCCAAAACGAATGACAAAGTTAATTAAAGTCTAGCGTTCTATTGTGTTTCATCCGATACTTAAATTTTAAGGTGATCTCTTTTCTCTGTTACTAGAATCCATTCTTTCCTGTTCCCTCAAAAAAATACCCATTTCTGAGTATTTCCCCACATCCACAAACCAGATACCTTTGGTCTAAACTAATTTAATTAACAGTAGAATTATGTGGGGACTAATTCTATTTATTTGAAGGGCTTTCTGCGCACAGGAAGTCCTTTTTTTATTACTTTAATCCCCAAATTCTAAAGCAAACTAACATGTCTAGTGATTACATCTCAATCAATCGCGAATCTTGGAACAAACGAACTGCAGTCCACATTGAGTCTGAATTCTACGATGTTCCAACTTTCTTGAAAGGAAAGAATTCTTTAAATTCCATTGAATTAGATTTGCTGGGTGATGTAACTGGCCAAAAAATATTGCACTTACAGTGTCACTTTGGACAAGATTCCATTTCATTGGCTAGAATGGGTGCTAAAGTAACTGCGGTAGATTTATCTGATGCAGCTATTGATTATGGCAGGAAACTAAACGAACAAGTCAACACCGATGTTACTTTTATTTGCTGCGATGTCTATGATCTTCCAAATCATTTGTCTGAAAAGTTTGACATTGTTTTTACGAGTTATGGATCCATCGGCTGGTTGCCAGACATTAACAAATGGGCAGACATTGTTGAACAGTATTTAAAACCTGGCGGTGAATTCATTATCGCAGAATTTCATCCTATCTTATGGATGTATGATACTAATTTTAACACGATTAAATACCGCTATTTTAACGATGCTCCCATTGAAGAAACGGAAGATGGAACCTACACCAACCCTGATGCTGAAATCACACAAGAATATATCTCTTGGAACCATGGATTGGGAGAGGTTGTAAATAGCCTAATTAACAAAGGGTTAGTAATTCAATCGTTGCAAGAGTTTGATTACTCCCCCTACAATTGTTTTTCTCATACCGAAGAATTTGAGCCTGGAAAATTCCACATCAAACATTGGGAAAACAAAGTGCCAATGGTTTATTCGATAAAGGCAATTAAAAATTAATACAATTTGACTATCAAAATATAATCTAAACGTTGCTCCAGTAAACTTTAATCATTTTATATTTTCTTATTGATCATTCAAATTACAGGGGTTAATGGAAACTTTTGAAAAAGTACCGCCATCTTTTCTAAACAATGAAAATAATCATAGCTCTAACAATACACCACAACTCTCTATTTTATTATTGTTGACTGTAATATTAAATTTATTATTTAACCTAAAAAGTTCTTCCTCATTGACGCTTAGATCATTTAAAAAAATAGCCTGCTTGTAGTTATTCTTATTTAACCAAGTCATTATTTCGTCTCTTATTTTTTGAGTTCCCCAGTAAAATCGCATCGTTGGAGTTGATGTTGCATATTCTATGGTTCCTGTTTTTAATTCTCCCCACACAACATCATAGTTATCAAAGCAATCATTCAGAGTTTCCGTTTCTGCTGAAATAGGCAACTTTTCAATGGTCTTGAATTTTGAATAATTGGAAAGAAAAACTACAGATAAACCAATTATTATAAAAGAGTTAAGGGCTATATAACTCATTTCGGTTTTAGTATTTATTTGGGCAACCTTGTGAATAATCAATCCTATCAATATTAACGCTAAGCCATATGGATAATAAGGTGTTTTTGCAGCATGAAATAAAAAGAAAAGATAAATTAAAACTAAACTAATAGTAAATGGAAGTATCGACTTCATTCCTTTTTTAAGGTTTAAAAAATAAGCAATGGACAAGGTTACTACATTTATAATGAACCATTTATTCTCAATTAAAAAGTAATACCTAAGATTCACTATTGCCATCTCTAAACTTGCAGAAGCTTGATCAATAGACGAATAGGTGGATGCTATAAAGTCATTGAGTAAAATTTTAGTGTAAACAGAATATGGTAATAATCCAAACACAAAAAGAATCAAGAAGGCTTGTGCAGCCGATAGGATAAAAGATTTCAAATTTTTAGAGTCCAAGAATTGAATAAACTGATGTAAGAAAATGGGAGCAAGAAGTAAAACGTTTGCTAGTCTGAAATTAACCGTAATAGCAATAAAAATTGCTGCCAATCGCCAATTTTTAGAATAACAAATTCCGGCAGCTATTAAAAGTCCGAAGGTCGGAGCCACTGAATTCACATTGGTATATTCGGTTAAAAATGGGGCTATTACAATACTCAATAAAATAAACAGGGAGGTCAAAGTAAACTGTTTTTTTCTTATTTTAGGTTCTTCTTTTAAAGCCACTATAAAGGTTAATCCATAAATCAATAGCACTATGACTAAAGGAAATAAATATTGTCTGTATGCCTTTGGGAAAATAGAAAGTAAAGCCGAAGTTCCAATAGGGTATTGATTTATGATTTTATCAGATGATTCATCTAAATGATAGGCATGTGGAACTATAATCCAAGCATATTCTTTTTTGGCATAACCTTGATCAGATAAATACTGTTTTAAATCATTTAAAAAAGGACGTTCTGTATGATCAGAGAATAAATTACCGTTATCAATGGCTTCAGACATATGCAAATACCCGAATTCGTCGCAGCCTTTAGGTAATTCATGGTGATTTTTATAAAATCTAACATAAACGGTAGCCAAAACAAGTAAAAAAATAGAAATTTGCAGAATTCGATTGATCGTATTTAAATTAAAGTTCATCTTATTTAACTTCATGAATTTATATCCCAAAAGTAATAGTTCTAAATCACTTGTTACTATCTTACTTATTCTATTAGTGGTCTTATTAAGATTTTCTTTTGGTGGATTTAACTGGTCTTATTTTATTGTATTGGGCAATGATTTTACTTCGTCATCAATCAGTTCAGATGCACTAGAAATACAAGAAGGTCCTGGATATGATGGACAATTTTATTACGGATTGGCGCAAGAACCATTCTCTTTTGAAAAAGAAAAGGGTGGTGTTATCATTGATCATCCACCCTATCGACATCAACGAATTTTATATCCTTTTTTAGCTTATTTAGCATCATTTGGAGTTAGTTCTTTAGTTCCATTCATGCTAGTTTTGATAAATATATTTTCCTTGTTTGTTATTAGTCATGTTGTTTCTAATTTCAATTTTACATCTCAAATCAAGTGGAGTTTCTTAATTCCATTTTTAATCTCTGGATTGTGGCTAAGCTTAAGTCGTGATTTAACTGAATGTCTTGAAGTTGCACTGCTCATATTAACATTTAAGTATTTCATTAAAAATAAATTAGGTTTATTTATTTTATTCTCCTGTTTGTCGCTACTTACTAGAGAAACCACAGTGATATTTATAGGAACTATGGCTTTAATTTGGTTTTGGAAGGATTGTGCACACATCTCCATCAAAACAGGTTTTCGAAATGCCTTTATATTGATTATTCCATTCTTTCTACTTGCAAGTTGGAAATTTATACTTCTAAACTCATACCCAAATAGTGATTTAATCTCCGCTGGTTCAAATATTACATTTCCACTAAATGGAATCTATATGAGCTTTCTTGTAAATTTTAAGGGAATTATTTCTACTCGAAGTTTCATTGAGTTTGCTGTTTGGCTTACTTTTCTTACTTGGCAATTTAGTCTATTCATTATTGGAATACGCGCTATGGTTTTTCAATTCAAAACCAATTTTATAGGCAGCACCTTATCGGTGTTAAGTTTAGTAGGAATCTGCTTTGCTTTACTTTTTTCAATCTCCATATATATTGATGATTGGGCATTTCTAAGAGTCTTAGCTTCGCTAGATTTATTCCTAATATTATTAATAATTGAACGCAAAGGAAAACTCATCAATTGGTTTTCAATAGCGACAGTTGCTCTTGCGTGTATAACTATAGCAAGAATCATTCTTAGAGTATAAGCACTTGGAGCTTATGAATTCATCCATAACTCCAATGCAATCGACAACGGAAACTATTGGAGAGCCATCCTTTTTATAAACCTTACCTTCGCTAATCATTTAAAAAAGAAATATGGACGCAAACGATATCAATCAAATTTTATCAAAAAAACAACTTAGAAACTTAATCATTGTAGGAGGGTTAATTGTCTTATTATTCTTGCTAAGACCATGGGCACAAGTAGGTGCAGGACAAAGAGGTGTGGTACTTAACTTTGGTGCAGTACAAGACATTGTTTTGCAAGAAGGTATTCACTTTAGAGTTCCAATTATGCAGGAAGTGATTTTAATGGACGTTAAAATTCAAAAAGTAGTAACAGATGCAGCTTCTTCCTCTTCAGATCTTCAAGATGTAGACATGTCTGTAGCGTTGAACTACAACATCATGCCTGACAAAGCCAATGTGGTTTACCAAACTATCGGTACAGATTTTAAGTCTAGAATTATTGACCCAGCTATTCAAGAAGTTGTAAAGGCTGTTTCAGCCAGATATACTGCAGAAGAATTAATTACCAAACGACCTGCAGTAAGCAGCGAAATGAGAGAAGCAATACAAAGTCGTTTATTGGAAGCGAATATGTCAGTAGTCGCTTTTTCCATTATCAACTTTAGTTTTTCTCAAACCTTTACTGATGCAATTGAAGCCAAGCAAACTGCTGAGCAAAATGCATTGAAAGCAAAAAGAGATTTGGATCGGATTCGTGTTGAAGCAGAACAAACAATTGCAGCAGCAACTGCTGAAGCAGAAGCTTTACGTTTGCAAAAAATGAATATTTCTCCTGACTTGATCGAATTGAGAAAAATTGAAGCTGAACTAAAAGCCATTGAAAAATGGAATGGAGTGCTACCAGGTGTTACTGGTGGAGGAGCAATTCCTTTTATCGGTGTTGGTGAAACTAAATAGTTCTTTTAAAGAGAAAACATAAATCAATAAAAATGCCTTATTTCATTGTGAAGTAAGGCGTTTTTATTGTCCACTAATTCTTTTCTAATAATCAATCCCAACAACTTCAAACACTCGCTCTTCCTTTGCCAATTGAAGAACGGCCTTCTCTCCTACTTTTTTACCCATTAACAGTCGAGCAATTGGAGAATTAAATGCCATTTTCTTCTTTGATATATCCGCTTCATCCACTCCTACGATTTGAAATTTCTGGATTTGTTTAGCCGCTCCAATTTTCAAAGAAATCAAAGCGCCAAAACGCACTTCGTCCTTTGGTTGTTCTTCTAATTCTACAATTTGAGCACTAGAAATTCGTTCATTAAGCAATTGAACTTTAGCGTGAATTAAATTTGACGCGATCCGTCGCTCTTTTTCATTGGTTGCTTCTAATTGCTCTCTTTCTTTTAACAACTCCTCTTTTTCAGCCAACAGCTCCTGCATGCCATTTGGCGTTACATAATTGGTTAAGCCGTCTGGTAAGTCAGCTCTTGGCGGTACCATTGGTGTTTCTTCTTGATCGTCTTCTTTAACAAATCCTCTGCTCATCTCTTTCTGGTTTATTACTCGAAGTTATGAAAGTCTGGTTAGAATGACTTGTTTTCAACAGGTTGAATAAATTTTATAACTAATTCTAAATACGCAAAATTGAATTATTGCCCTTTCCTCTTCTCCAATTTTTGTTTGTGGTATAATTTTTCTGCCACATATATGGTCTTTTTCACTTCACAGTATACCACCGAGTGGTCTGCATTGGTCAACTGGGTCACTTTCAAAAAGTCGATTTCTTTTGATTCTGCCACTTGCTGCTTGATTTGCTCTAACTCATTTAACGTAAATGTAAATTCTGCATACAAATCTTCTCGGGCCGGTCGTTTGAAGTAGATCTCTGCTGATTTGTCCCAAACCACATAATCGTCGCCAATTAAATTCATTAATTGTACCATGGGAATTGGATCAACTGCAGAAAACATACTTCCTCCAAAAATCGAGCTTACATAGTTTCTGTTCTTGTAACTGATGGGCAATTTTACGGTAATCTTTAATAAATCATCAGAAACCGATCGAATTCGAGCAGTACTTCTGCGGTACATTGGCGACCAATTGTATCCGTATTTAAATAAGGTAGGCAACCCTATAAATCGTTGCCCTGTTTTCATTAACTGCTTATAAATTGACATCTTGATAAAATAAAATCCAAATTTACAGAGATTCAATCAGGTCTTGCTTCTACCACCTAACATTCGTTTGTTTTGAATTAGAATTCATTCAGAAAAACTTAAAATGGAAAGAATAGATTACTTCTTTTTTAGGAACTACCGTTTTATAATTACTTTTCAAGCTCAAATGAGGCTCCTTTTATGAAGATTGAAATAATAAAAAAAATAGATTCCTCGAAAGGGCAAGTATTTGTCATAGACTCCAATCAATTTGAGGTAGATCGTCAACTTTTTAAACCAAAAAAAGAGTTTCAAGCCCGAGTGATTCAACTAATACTATCTGAACTAATTGGAGATCATACCTTATCTCACCTTGAAAATGGGGCTCCTTATCTCAAAGATTATCCATATAACATTTCCATTTCTCATTGTGATAACCTTTTTGCCATTTATCTGTCAAAGATAATCGATGTAGGGGTGGACATTGAAACAATTAAAAAAGACTTAAATAAAGTAAAAGCATATTTCCTAAACAAAAATGAAATCAATAATGCTTGGAGTTTAAAAGAATTGTACCTCATTTGGTGCATGAAAGAGGCCATTTTTAAACTAGAAAGAGGTAAAATAAATGACCTTGCTAATGAAGTTACCATTTCAAGCTATACAGCAAATCAGGTTTTTTATTCTTATAATTCAGAAGAAAAAAGCTTGAATTATTTTTACCGAGATAATTGGATACTGACTTATACCTAGACATTCAACAGCTTTCAGCTTTTTATCCCTTTCATCATTTAAGCAAAAAACTTAACCGATTACTAATTTAAATGGTATCTATATTACAAACGGAAAACCATCAAATAGTGTTTGAAGTAGGAATACCTCAATTGATGCTTCGATAAATTAAACTGCAACAATATATTCTCCCTATCAACGAAGTTCTTTACACAAAAAAACTGCGATAGAGTGGTTAGCCACTCTATCGCAGTTTTTTAAAATAGATTTGTAAGAAAAATGCTACTCCGTGAATTCAACAATATGAGCACTAATTGTTATCGTTTTTTGAAAGTAGAAAATATAAAAAGCTGAATAGTGCGACTCAATGGTGACATTTACTAGTGCCTTCGAGCCACCTACTAAATTAGCTTTCTTAAGCATATCAGCTTTTGCATTTTCAATCAACGCCTTGTTAGAAAGACCTCCAATGCCCATAATGTACTTGGCACTTGATTTCCCACTAACCTGATCAAGAACAGTAAAGTTCTTTTTACTTAGCTCAACACTGGTAACGTTGTTATTTGAATTAGTTACTAAAGTAGAATGAACCCCACAGCTTGACAACAATATGGTGGTTAAAAATAGAATCGATAGAATTTTAATGTGTTTCATTTTCTAATTAATTATTGATTACAAACTTATAGATTCGCCTTGCTTTTTAACAATAGACGATCTTGACTTATTATTATGGATGCTAATTTTGATAAAAAAAACAAGAAAAGCAAAATTTTTTAAGACAAAATGACTTCTAAAATTTCTAAACGCATTCATCCAAACAATATATTATCCGAATATAAACACTCGTTTTTAATCATTCAAATTACTGGTCGCCTGACAGCAACTGCTCAAAAAAGCCCCCAATCTTCAAAGCTTCATCTATAAAATAAATTTCATAAATCCAAAATCGTTCATTGCCGTTTTTGTCTTTATTGCTCATCAAAAGATGGTTATTCGGATGAATGTAATTTATTTCCTCCTCTCCTACGATTTGTTCATGTGGAAATTTTCCTATTAAATGCCCGCTGTGAATATTGCCAAATTGCCAACCATATTTCTGAGCCATTTCTTTAGTGAAGTGGTAGAATTCTGCGCCTGTTAAAGTATCCTTATTTTTATCATAATAAGCTTTACCTTCTTTCCAAGCTGCTTCTACATCTTGTTTTAATTTGATTTTCTGCGGATTCTTTCCGATCACATACGTCTTGCCCATATCGGCTTCCCACTCTTCGAAAACTGGTCCAAAATCAAAGAATAAAATATCGTCTTTTTGAACCGTTAAGTTAGGAGGATTCTCTTTGTAAGGAAATAATGTATTTGCTCCTGCTCTCACGATTCGTTTGTGCCAAAACTGCCGAATTCCAAACAGTTCAATAGCCAACTCATATACTTCAGTATTGAGCTCCTTTTCTGTTTTTCCAGCTTTAACCAACTGGCGTTCTTCTATTTGCTGAAATAAAACTACTGCTTTTTCTTCTGCTTCTATTAAGTATTGGAGTGGGTTGTGCATGGATTGTATTTGTGAACACAAATAACACATTTAATTCATTTTTTTTTCGACTTTGCAATTATTTTAGTTTCTTCAAGAACTTTTATATTTAAAGCATAAAAGACCCTCTCAACAATAATTCAAACCCATTGAACGAAAAAAAGGTGCAGGTATCAGGAATCTAAGTACTTTTAAAACTAGAAATATCCCTATTTTGACGAAACATTTTCTCTTTTTCCTATTGCTGTTGACTGCATTTTCGGTCAATTTAGTTAGTCAGCAATTAGAGGAAATTTCACCTAATCAATTGACAAAAACAGAACAACTTCCTTCTATATCAAATGAAGATTTAGAACTAATGACTACCGTTTCTAGTCAGTTAGAATTTTATCCAAATTCCTACATTTTAACATTGGAAGCCATTGAAGCCGTTGAAAAAATTGCGACTCTATTAGAGCAAAATCCCCATTACAACTTAGTCATCTCAGGACATTACTTTGAGAGTTTCAGCAAAAGAAGAAACTTGAAGCTTTCTATCCAACAAGCAGAAGCTATCAAAGACTATTTTATATCTGCTAAGTTAGACGAATCACGCATCCGTATTAATGGATATGGAGAAAACCACCCCCTTTCATTGACCAATTTAAAGGTCAACACGCGAATTGATCTTTCGCTAAATTTCTGAATACTCCTACTTCTCCGAAAGTTTGATTTATCTGCACTTCCTGGGTAAATTTATCTTTCACCTTTACTGAGATACTATGAAGTGGCCTTATAGTGTAAAAAACAAATTATCAGCGTCTATCCTATTAACAATCATTATTCTATTGATTCTCTTGGTCAATATTCAAAATCGACAGCGTTTTGAGCAGTTGGATGATTCCATCTCAAGTATCTATGAAGATCGTTTGATGGCTCAAAACTATTTATTCCGTTTATATGACAACTTGAGTAAAGAAGAAATAGTGAGACGAGAAAATGTGGAATATCCCGACCAAAGCCTTTTGGATTTAAGAGCTGAACGCAAGACAGTTATTTCTGAATATCAAAAAACATACTTGACTGAGAATGAAAAGAAAGAGTTCGATACCTTTGTAAAACACCTCGACAAAATTGAAGTGTTGGAGCAGCAATTGTTAGCCCTGAATGACTCTTCAAAAAAAGCTGCAATTGCTAACCAACTTAAAATTGAAGCTATTGACGCCATAAACTCAATGCGGAATTTATCTAATATTCAAACCAAAGAAGGCAAAGCACTCCAAATTAGTTCTCACCAAATTGTTTTAGGAAGTGTTTCCATTTCTCAATTGGAACTAGCAATTCTTATTGTTTTAGCATTAGTCATACAAGTGCTCATTTTTACTTCTAAGTCTTTAACTATTAAATTACAAACTCCACATAATCTCAACTAAGCTCCTATTTGCTTGTAATTCCTCTTATCGGGAAATAGATAACTTTCAACTTTAAAAGCTCATCCCTCAACGAAGTTTGTATTTTATCATCTTTGGTTCATACTACCTTTGGCATCGAATTAAAATACTATCTGAAGAAACCTTAAATATTATTTATTTAAACAGGCAATCTGCTAATTAATTTTTTTATAAATACCTGAAAAAAAGCTTTGATATCTACTAGTAGATCAAAACAATAGATTAATGATATTAAGTTTTAACTACACCTATAACAAACGACCAAAACTCTGAAAGAGCACTTCGAAAGAAGTGCTCTTTTTTTTGTGATGAATTTTCCAAATCTTCTGTCAAATCATCGTCCTTTTTTGTTTCCTTACCTTTGTAATTATGCAACGCATTATTGCTTCATTTCTTTGTCTTATTTTCTTGTTTGGAAATATTGGTTTATCAAGGGCTGCTCACTTTTGTGGTGGGTTAGAGGTAAATGAAAGCTACACTTTTGGAGGTGGTCATTACGACTGTGGAATGCACAACAATCTACTCGGATCGGAAAAAGACTGCTCCATTAAAGAAACTAACATCTCTCAATCAGATTGCTGCAGTGACATCATCAATAAAATAGAAATTACTGATGAATACATAAATAACCTCTCTACCAATAAAATAGAGATTAAACAAATTACCTTATTTTATTCAGCAGCACATTTTTTGAAGGTAGTTCCATCTCCTCTTTTTCAACAATTCTATTCTAAAGAAAGCCCTCCACTGCTCTTTAGTAGCGATTTCCAATCTACTCTGCAGACCTATCGTTTGTGATTCTGTTTTTTATCGATTAATAATCAAAATTAATTTACAGTCATCTCTTTATAAGGACGACAGATTTATTATATAAAAAACATTTTCATGAAAATTCAAAATACAATCGCGGCACTTATCGCTAGTCTATTTATTTTAAGCAATTTAAATGCTCAAACAGACACTACAATTCACCGATTAACCATTAAAAAAGAAATGGTGAATAAAACAGGAAAACCAACAATGGGCATGACTGTTAATGGAAAAACTCCTGGGCCAACTTTAGAATTTAAAGAAGGCGATTTTGCTGTAATCTATGTCACGAATGAAATGGATATGGAAACATCTGTGCATTGGCATGGATTGCTTTTACCCAATTTTCAAGATGGAGTGCCTTACTTAACAACTCCACCCATTTTACCTGGAGAAACTTTTAAATATGAATTTCCAATTAAACAAGCTGGTACCTATTGGTATCATTCGCACACTATGCTACAAGAGCAAAGTGGCGTTTTTGGTTCCATCGTCATCCAACCGATACAAAAAACACATGACTACAATCAGGAGTTGGTTGTAGTACTCTCTGATTGGACGAATCAAAAACCAAAGAATGTTTTAAGAAACCTAAAACGAGGAAATGAATGGTACGGAATGAAAAAAGGAACTTCTGTCCCGTTAAATCGTGTATTGGGAAGAGGGGCTTTGGGAGCTCAACTCAACTTTTGGAAACAACGAATGGTAGGAGCTGATATTGCTGATATCTATTATCCATCATTTTTAAGCAATGGAGATCAAGTCAACTCAAATCCTGACTTCAAAGGGGGCGATAAAGTAAGAATGCGAATCATTAATGGTTCTGCTTCTTCGCAATTTTGGTTGACATTTGGAGGAAATGATCCCACTATTATTTCCGCTGATGGATTGGATGTGGTACCTGTAAAACACAACAAAACCTTTATTGCTATCGCTGAAACGTATGACTTCATAGTTGAAATTCCTGAAGGTAAAACCATTGAAATGCGGGCAATGGCACAAGATGGCTCAGGACATAGCTTAACCTACATTGGTAGTGGAAAAGACACTTTGAAAGCTGAAGTATTGCCGAGACCTGATAAGATAAAGATGATGCAGCAGATGGCACGAATGGACATGCGCATGGGAGCGCCTGCTACAAAAGTTGATCCTTCCAATGAAGATCCTCAGAAAATGATGGACAATTGGGGGATGCAAATGAATATGAAGGGCGATGTAAAAGGCAAAGATCATTCAAAAATGAAGCACAAGCACCACAAAATGAAGAAAAATAAAGTTGAGAAAATGAGTTCTGACTCTTCCATGAAAATGTCTTCTTCAAAAGTAGCTCAACAGGATAGTAGTAATGTGGAAGAACAGATGGAAATGAGTGAAATGGCAAGCATGAATTTGTATCAAGAATACAATTATAACTATTTAAAATCCCCTAAAAAAACAAATTTTTCAGAAGATATTCCAGTAAAAGAGGTCTTGCTAAATCTAACCGGAAACATGTGGAGATACATATGGAGCATGAACGGTGTTCCACTTTCTGAAGCAGATAAAATCAAAATTGAAAAAGGAGAAATTGTAAGAATTACCTTGAACAACCTAACCATGATGCACCATCCCATGCATTTACACGGGCACTTTTTTAGGGTAATCAATGAAAATGGAGACTACTCTCCCCTAAAACATACCGTAAATGTTGCTCCAATGGAAAAAGTTACCATAGAGTTTGATGCCAATGAAAGTGGAGATTGGTTTTTCCACTGCCATGTTTTGTATCACATGATGAGCGGGATGGCAAGAGTCTATAGTTACGATACGCCTCGTGATCCAAGAATGGAAAAGTTTCCATTAAAAAATTTAATGAATGAAGGAAACCACTTTTACAAATGGGGAATGATTGATGCTGCATCGCATATGACTGCATTGAATTTAATCGCTTCCAACAATAGAAATCAATTTAATTTAAAAGGAGAATATGGTTGGAATGAGAATTTTGAATTTGAACTTTCTTACGAGCGATATATCTATGATTATTTTAGAGTTTTTGTGGGATTGAATGCTGAGAATAAATTTGAAAAGAACCACGATAAAGCCAATACAAATCCGGTGGTCGGTATCCGATTTTTAACTCCTTACTTATTCAACCTTGATGTCAGGGTGGATAATGAATTGCGACCTGAATTTAGGTTAAGTCGAAAAGTTCTAATCCTTCCTCGAACAGTTGTCTTCGGAAACTACGAGTATAAAGCTGATTTTGGATGGGTTAATAATCTAACAAATAAAGATGGGTCAAAAATAAATTTCAGTGATGAAGTTACTTGGTCTGCAGGTTTGGAATATTTCTTGTCGCGTAATGTTTCCTTAATGGGTAGTTATGACAATCGGTTCGGTGCCGGTGGCGGACTATCAGTTCGATTTTAAACTTAAACAATATGAATTCATTTATAGATAAATGGGGAGAAGCTGCTTATACTTCCGTTGGCTTTTTCTGGGTGGCCTTGTGGGCTTTCATTTTGGGGTATGCATTGAGTAGTTTTATCCAGATTATCGTCACTAAAGAGAGGATGCGGGGCGCAATGGGTAAAAGTGACCTCAAAAGTGTAAGTCTTGGTACATTCTTCGGATTTATTAGCAGTTCATGCAGCTTTTCAGCTTTGGCCACAACAAAAACTTTATTCCAAAAAGGGGCTAGTTTCGTAGCTTCAATTGCATTTTTATTAGCCTCAACCAATTTAGTTATAGAGTTAGGGATTATTATTTCTATCTTTTTAGGTTGGCAATTTATAGTTGCAGAATACATCGGAGGTCTTTTGCTGATTGGCATTAGCTGGCTGTTAATTCTGATGATTCGACCCAAAAAATTGATCGAAGAAGCGCGGAAGAATCTTGGAGATGGAGAAGAAAGTAATACAGATAAAAAATCGTTCTTGGCTAAAATCAAATCTCCTGAGAGTTGGGCAAAAATAGGCATGCAGTATGGCATGGAATGGAAGATGGTGTGGAAAGATGTTACCATCGGTTTTACTATTGCAGGAATAGTGGCTGCTTTTGTTCCTGATTCTTTCTTTGAAACTCTTTTTATAAATACTGGAACCGGCCAAAGTTCTTTCTCATTCTTGGTATTATTAGAGCACGTCATCATCGGACCAGTGGTCGCTTTTTTAACTTTTATCGGCTCCATGGGAAACATTCCGTTAGCGGCCCTCTTATTTGGAAAAGGAGTTAGTTTCGCCGGTGTCATGGCTTTTATATTTAGTGATTTAGTTGTTTTTCCTGTATTGCGAATCAATGCAAAATATTATGGATGGAAAATGTCCCTCTTTATTCTTTTTCTGCTTTTCGTATCGCTGATTATTTCTTCCCTCCTTCTCCATTACGGATTCCATTTTTTTGATTTAATACCGACTGCTCCAAATTTGATTGAACAATCAGAGCATTTCAAAATCAACTATACCTTTTTCATGAATATTGCCTTTTTAATCATTTCAGGAGTTTTAGTTTATCTGGGATTTTTCAAGAAATCAAAAGTTCATCATCACAAAGAGATGGCTCCAAAAAGTAAGTGGTTTGAACAATTACTAAAATGGATTGCTCTAATTAGTTATGGTTGGTTAATTATTGGGCTAATTCTTAAGTTCATTTAGTCAACATTTAAAAATAAATCCAGAAAGTAAGAACAAGCTAAAAAAACGTTAAATTTGGGAATCAATGAAAGCTATTTTATCCATATTCTTAATGTTACAAATTGTGTTTAGTTCAATGAGCATCACAATAAACATGCATTATTGTTTGGGAGAATTATCCGATATCGCCATTTTTGATGATGCTGAAGTCTGTTCTTTTGAAAAGTATTTTGGAACAGTGACTCCAAAAGATGGAGTTGCTTTTAAAAATAAGTCTTGCTGTGGAAGTGAACACTATGTGATAAATGGACAAAATCACAACACCACTTTAAAAAGTGAGACTACCCTAGCACTCTCAATTGGCGAGCGTAAGATTGCTGAAAATGATTTTATACCGAATAACAATGGTCGTTTATCGACTTTTTACCTTTTAAATCCTCCTTTGGTTGAACCTCCTCTTTTTCTTCGGGTTCAATCTTTTCGATTATAGCTTTTTTGATTTTGGCAACACTTATTGCCTCTTTAGAAATTATAAAATAACTCAACAAAAAATCGAAACATGAAAAAGATACATTTACTTTTAGCCTTTGCGTTTAGCGCATTAACAATACAAGCACAGCAAGACATCTACTTAAAGATCAATCACAAATTAGGTTCGTCTAATTTTACATACAATCAAACAGCGACTAACAATATTTCCAACTCGTTTAATCTTCAACGATTAGAATATTACATTTCTGAAATTACTTTGAAATATGATGGTGGACAAGACACAACTTTAAATACTTATATATTAGTTGATGCAGGAACTGCTACTAATGTTTTATTGGGTTCATTTAATATAACAACATTAGAAAGCATTCAATTTGGAACAGGTGTAGATGCATCAGTAAACAACGGCGATCCGGATCTTTGGCCAATGACACACCCTTTGGCACCTAAATCTCCGTCCATGCATTGGGGATGGGCTGCAGGGTACCGCTTCGCAGCTTTTGAAGGAATGACCGGCGCGAATATGACTACAGGATGGCAAATTCATGCATTGGGTAATAGAAATTACAATACACAAACAATTCCAACGACCGGATTTACGACAGGAACGACCACTACTATTGAGTTAAATGCAGATTACGCAGAAGCTTTGAATGGCATTACAATCAATGGAAACTTATTCAACCACGGTGAAACTGGAGAAGCTGCAACTCTATTGAGTAATTTTAATACAAGTGTCTTCAGTGCAGGTCTTGTTGGAATCAAGAAAAATGAATTGACTAAATTCAATATTTCTCCAAATCCAAGCAGCAAAAATGTTGTTTTGCAATTTGAAGAAAATCAAAATGGAAATCAATTAATCATTACTTCAGTTAATGGTCAAATCGTTAGCCAAGAAACAATCACTTCGGGTAATCAAGTAAACGTTTCAATAGAAACCAAAGGAACTTACTTTGTAAACATTTATAAGCAAGGAAACCTTATCGGTTCTGAGAAAGTAATCATACAGTAATTATGAAAAAATCAAACCTCACAAAAGGTTTGCTTTTTTTATGTTTCATTTCATTCTTCTTTCAGAGTTGTCAAAAAGACAATGATGAAATCGAAGATGAAACGGTTGTATATGATGGCACACCTTATCAAATCAAAACAGGCAACTTCGAACAACCTGTTATTTCGAGTGATAATAAATTAACCGTTCAAGGCGTAAAATTAGGTCGAATGCTTTTTTATGAAAAGAAGCTTTCAGCCAATCAAACTCAGTCTTGTGCGAGTTGTCACCGACAGGAACATGCATTTACAGATACTGCTAGGTTTTCAGAAGGAATTAGAAACTTGCGTGGAAAGCGAAATGCAATGGCCGTTTTTAATATGGCATGGAACAACAACGAGTTCTTCTGGGATGGTCGTGCTCATTTATTGAGGCACCAATCTTTATTGCCCATTCAAGATCCTTTGGAAATGGATGAAAGCTTGCCGAATGTAGTTAATAAATTGAAGGGCGACGAAGTGTATCGCCAACAATTCACTCGTGCGTTTGGGAACGATGAAATTAACCCTGAAAAGATTTCATTGGCCTTGGAGCAATTCATGAATTCCATTGTTTCGGTGAATAGTAAATATGATCGATTTGAAAGTGGAACGACCCAACTAGATAGCATTGAAGAGAGAGGACGGTATTTATTCTTTACAGAATTCAATCCGGGTTTTCCGAACCTTTCAGGAGCAGATTGTGCGCATTGCCACACCACTCGAAATTTTGAAAACGACAAATATTTGAACAATGCATTGGACAGTGATGCAGACATGACAGACGATGGACGGATGAAAGTGACGAACAATCCCAATGACAAGGGGAAATTTAAAGTCACCTCATTACGAAATATTGAGTTAACTGCACCATACATGCATGATGGACGTTTCAAAACGTTAGAAGAAGTTGTTGAGCATTACAACTCGGGCATGGAAAATTCATCCACTATTGACCCTGCATTAATTTATCCAATGAATAACGGTGGACTGCAATTGTCTGAAGACGATAAAAAAGCGCTGATTGCTTTTTTGAAAACACTAACTGATGATGATTTAATGACGAATTTAGATTATTCAAATCCATTTTAAATTGAACATTAAAATTCATAGCACAACTGTAATACGACTATTGGCCCTGTCAATAGTCGTATTGCTTGTTTATGGATTTCAATTATTTTCTGAAGTTCCAAAAACCGATTCATTGATTAAAACACCTCTTGGTTTTCCTCCAATGGAATTTCCGGAAGGTAATGAATTTACCAAAGCAAGGTGGGAATTGGGAAAGCGATTATTCAACGATACTATTCTCTCCATTGACCAATCCATTAGTTGTGGCAGTTGTCACCATCCGCATTTGGCTTTTTCAGATTCGGTGGCATTGAGCCCAGGAGTATTTAATCGAGCAGGAAAAAGAAATGCACCATCGTTAGCCAACATCGGTTATCACCCGTATTTTCTTAGAGAAGGAAGTGTTCCGACGATTGAAATGCAAGTGTTGGTTCCTATTCAAGAACACAACGAATTCAATCACAACATTGTGGACATCGCAAAAGAATTGGAGCAAGATTCTACTTATGTTAAAATGAGTTTGGCTGCCTACAATCGACGACCTGATCCATTTGTCATCTCTAGAGCTTTGGCAAATTATGAGCGCACTTTTATAAGTGGAAACAGCCGATATGACCAATATACTTTTCAAGGCAAAAAGAAGGTATTGACTAAAAACGAGATAAAAGGAAAAAAGCTCTTCTTTAGTGATCGATTGAAATGTGCAAGCTGTCATGGAGGTTTTAATTTCACAAACTATGCTATTGAGAATAATGGACTTTCAGAGAAATACGAAGATGCAGGTCGTTTTCGATTGACACTCGATTCTGTGGATTATGCGAAGTTCAAAGTTCCTTCGTTGCGAAATGTAGAATTAACAGCACCATACATGCACAAAGGTCAGTTTACCACTTTAGAAGAAGTCATTGAGCACTACAATTCTGGAGGCAAAAATTATCCCCAAAAAAGTAAATTGATTCAGCCACTAAACTTGACTGAAAAAGAAAAAAGTGAGCTCCTTGCCTTCCTAAAAACATTGACTGATTATGATTTTGTGACCAATAAAAATTGGCAATAAAAGGGCTAATTTTGAAAAAGGAAGCATCCATCCCCTTCTCCTTTCATTATGTTTAAATCTCTTCTCCTAATTCTTTCAATTTTCTTTGTATCCGACTTCTTGGCATTAGCTCCAATTGAGAATCAATGGAAATTAGTGAATGAAGAAGATGGATTTAAGGTGTATACTAGCGAGAGTACTTTCTCTCCGATTCATGAAATTAAAATTTTATATACCGCCACTTCTACGCTAAACAAAGTTTCAGATCTGCTTGATGATGTCCCAAATTATAAAAATTGGGTCTATAAATGCACACTATCGAAACAAGTTTCTTTAAAAAATAAAGATGATTTTAATTATTACATCCTGACAGACTTTCCGTTTCCTTTATCTGATCGCGATTTAGTGATTCATACACAACAAACCATTTGGTCAAATGGAAAAGGCTATTCCTCTGTTTCAAAACTTTTTCCTTCGGAGTATAACAAAAGCGAAGATCGAGTGAGAATGGCCTACTTCGAATCCAAATGGGAAGTAGTGAAAATCAATTCGACCACCATTAGCATTGACTACCGAGTGGTAGCCGATCCAGCTGGAGATATTCCTTCATGGTTGGTCAATACGTCCATTACAAAAGGCCCCGTTGAAACGATGCGAATGTTTAAAGCAATGATTGAGGATTGATAAATACGACTTATCCCTTATTGTCATCTACTCAATTCTGAAGGACCTTTACTAAAAAAAAGATGAAAAAGTATCTAGTAGTTGCATTGTCACTAACACTAGGTGTTAGTGCTTGTAAAAAAGAAGATGATAAAGTAGAACCTGTTGTTGAAAATCTAAACGCCTGTCCTGATGGAAATTTATGTTTTGAAGCAAGAGGAGAAAAGTACCAATGGCCAGTTCAATTAATTGCCAAAACGAACAATGGCAGCACGAGCTATGAGATTAAGCATGATGATGCTACAAAAAAGAATTCAGCATCCTTGTATTTAAATAGTTTAGACCTGCAAACGTATGATTTCGGAGTTCCTTATGGCTCGGCTGATGAAGCAGAAATGTACATTCGAATAGGAAAAGCAGATGCTTCAGGGCTAAGAGATTATTATATTTCAGGAGATTTTGGCGGCACTTTAAACTTGACCAATAATGCAGGATCATATAGCGCCACCTTTAATTTTAAAGGGTATGATCAGATAAACAAAGACACTGTTTTAGTGACCAATGGACGATTCAATAATTTGAAGTTGTAAAATCAATCCGAATTAAGATTTAATTAATAGCATCAGAAATAATTCTTGTGCTATTTTTTTGATTTCTAATTATCAAAATTGAACCATTGCTAAACTAAAAAATTGGTTCATTAAATCCTTGCCTGATAGGTATACAAATCATAGTAACGCCCTTCAGATTGAATCAAAGTATCATGGTTTCCTCGTTCTGCAATTCGTCCATCTTCGATCAAAAGATTTGATCTACCCTACTGATGGTATTATTAGGACAGTAAAAAGTCATTCGTGAAATTCTATAAATATATATTCGAATATTCCTTCAAACATGATATGAGTATGATATTTCTTTCATATTTTTATTCTTACTAATTGAATTTAAATATGATAAAGTCAGACGCCCCCATTTCTAATCTAAAAGAAGATGAATTTCAGAGGGACTCCTTTGCAAAACAGATTTCAGACTTAATAATAAACAGAGAATCGAATGATTCCTTTGTTATTGGTATTTATGGAAAGTGGGGCGAAGGAAAATCTTCTACAATAAACCTTATTAAAAACAAATTAGAGCAAGAAAAAGACAAAACAATTATTCTCCCTTTCAATCCTTGGATGTTCTCAAATGAAGGTGATTTATTAACTGTTTTTTTCAAGACAATCATTAATTTATTTAAGAATACACCTATTTCAATAAAGAATAAACTTGGCAAAAAGCTCGATCAATACTCTGATATTATTGGTGGTGCAGCGCTTACTTTATTTTCAATTCCTGGAATATCAAATATAACTTCCAAAGTAGGTAAGTATTTATCTCAAAAGTCTCTAGATGAAAGAAAAATAGAAATAAATGAAGCGTTATCAACTTTCGATAAAAAAGTTGTCGTAATTCTCGATGACATTGATAGATTATCACCAAACGAGATAATTGCAGTCTTCAAATTAATAAAGTTAACTGGAGACTTTAAAAATTTCATTTACATTGTGGCGTTTGACAATATTTTAGTTGGAAAGTTAATAAGCAAACATTTTGAAGGTGAGGGAGATGGTTATTTAGAGAAAATTATTCAACTACCATTAAAATTACCCAAAGCTCCGAAGCACCTAATTCTTAAACAACTAACAAATAGTATTGACGAAATACTCAAAACAAACAAGGTTGTTTTAAGCAATGATGAACGATATAGACTAGACTCAGCTTTAACAATGTTCATTGCCCCATGTATTGATACACCAAGAATAGAAATTAGATATATAAATTCTTTAAACTTCACGATTCCTCTGCTATTAAATGAAGTGAATGTCATAGACCTAATATTAATAGAGTGGATAAAAGTTTACTATCCTGAATGGTACACTTTTATTAGAGATGAATCAAACTACTTCTTTTATAACAAGAAATCTAAAGATCTATTTCTTAGTAAGATAAAAATTAAAGAAGAGAATATTAAAAGTGAGATTGAAAACAAAATTAGTAATATCTGTGAAAGCTCAGAGTCTATGGAGATTTTGAAAAGGATTTCAATTGAATTATTTCCTCATTTGAAACAAACATTAGATACTAGCCTAAATTCGAATATTGACGCACAACAACTTATAAAAGAGCAGAGGATTAGTTCTCATGATTACTTTGAGAGGTACTTTACATATACAGTTATAAAAGGTCAAATTTCAGATGTAAAGTATAATTCATTCTTAAATGAAATGTTTAAAGATTATGGCATTTCTGATAAGAAAAAATTAACTGAATTTATTGATAATACGGAGATTGAAAACTTGACTTTTAAACTCCAAATATCTTTTAAGGATATCAATCTAGAATCTATCAAACCATTTGTTCTAAACTTGGCTTACTTATCTGATAGATTTCCTTATCCAAAAGAAATATTTTCTCTTTATGGTCCGCTTCGAACAATTGGTACAATCATAACAGAGTTGATAAGAGAGTTAGATAAGTCCGATCGTTTAGAATTGGCACTTAAAATCTTTAAAGTTTCTAGCTCTTTAGAATTATCATGGGAATTATGGTATAATTTTCATCCTAAGATTTCAGAATCTTTTGTTAGTGAACTTTTCAATAAAATTGAATATGATGAAATTAGTAAAGTGCTATTTGAAGATACCAAATCAAAACTAGACTTTGAAAATGCTCTTAATTCATTCTATAGTAAATATTGTAAGGAATACTTTCAATTATGGGGCAAATACAATAATAAAGAGATAAATAAATTGACTCTAGACAGTATCAATCAAAATATCAATAATTTAGTCAAAATTATTAAAGTTTATGGCTCTACAGGACACAGTACAAGTCATACAGGACCATACACTAGCGAATTTACATCAACACAAATGAAAGAGTTATCAAAGATTATGGATACTAACAAGGTTTATCACTTATCAATAAAGCTTCATGGTCATAGAGATATTCCAGTAAGCTCTAATGACAGAGAACCACTTTCAGATGGCGATTTAATAGGCATATTCCAACAATATGAGAAAACAAAGATTTCAAAAAATAAGTTGTAAAAACCTTTAAATCCTTGCCTGATAGGTATACAAATCATAGTAACGCCCTTCAGATTGAATCAAAGTATCATGGTTTCCTCGTTCTGCAATTCGTCCATCTTCGATGACTAAAATTTGATCTGCTTTTTTGATGGTGCTCAGTCGGTGAGCAATCACGAAAGTAGTTCTTCCCTTCATCAATTCATTCAAACTTTTCTGAATCAATGCTTCACTTTCATTATCTAGGTTAGAAGTCGCTTCATCTAGAATAATAATCTTAGGATCAGCTAAAATCGCTCTAGCAATGGCAATTCGTTGACGCTGTCCACCTGAGAGCTTTACTCCTCTTTCGCCGATTAAGGTATCCAACCCATCATCAAAACGATCAGTAAATTCATTCACATATGCTGCATTTACGGCATTGGTCAATTGCTCTTCAGTGGCATTTGGTCGAGGAAATAAAATATTCTCTCGTATAGTACCTTCAAATAAAAACTCATCCTGCAATACTACTCCTAAATTTCTTCGGTAATGGTTCAACTTTACTTTAGACAAGTCCTTTCCATCGATGGTAATCATTCCTGATTTTGGATTTAAGAAAGTAGCAGATAATCCGGCAATAGTTGATTTTCCAGACCCCGAACTACCAACCAATGCGGTAACCGTTCCTGAAGCTGCTTCGAAGCTAATGTTATGAATGACTTCCTTGCCCTTTTCATAAGCAAAAGATACATCGTTAAACACAATGTTTCCGATCATGTTTGGAAGTTCCTCCGTTCGATTCCCTGTGTCTTCTTCGGCTTCCATGTTCATCAACTCTTCTGTTCTGTCTAATCCCGCCATAGCTTCAGTCAATTGACTTCCGATATTACTCATCTGAACAATCGGGGCAATCATAAATCCCAACAAGAGTGTAAATGACAAGAAGTCTCCAACAGTCAATTCTCCAACCATAATTTTATACCCACCGATTCCCATGATTCCTGTAGAGGCCAATCCCAAAAGAAAAGTAGACGAACTTGTCATGGCTGCAGTAGCAGTCAAACTTCGTTTTACATTGTTGAACAATCGCTCTACGCCTTCTTCAAATGTTTTATTTTCTTGCTCTTCCGCATTGAATGCTTTAATAACTCGAACTCCGGCTAATGATTCGGTTAAACGTCCAGTTACTTCAGCATTGATCACTCCACGTGTTCTAAAAATCGGTCGAATGTATTTAAAAGCTTTCAAAGCCACCACGCCAAATACGGCAACAGGAGCCAACACAAATATGGTCATTGATGGACTAATTGTCAAAAGCAAGACTAATGAAATAACTGCGGTTAACGTACCTCCAACCATTTGGACCAATCCGGTTCCGATTAGATTTCGAACACCTTCAACATCCGTCATAATTCTAGAGACCAACACACCAGACTTTGTATTGTCAAAAAAGCTAATTGGCAACGAAAGCACTTTCTTCTGTACCTTCGCTCGTAATTCAGAAATCAGATACTGCGCTTGTACACTTAATATTTTGGTCAGTAAAAATGAAGTAACGGCTTGAACCAAAATGGCAATTCCAACAATCAGCAATAAACTGTATAATTGATCATAGTCCTTATTCGGAATCACATCATCCAACAATGCCTTTGTTTTCCAGGGCAATACTAAACTTGCCAATCGACTCAAAACAATTAGAAATAAACCTACAAAAACCAACTTTCTGCGCGGCCAAATAATGGTTTTAAAAGCTTGCATCATGGTCACCTTGGTGTGCTTGGCAGGTTCTCCTCCTTCAGCTTTTGAGTTGAATCGTTTCTTAGGTGTTTTCTCTTGAAATCGTTGTAAATTCTTCATGGTTGGTTTTGAATAGTCAAAGTTAAGAAGAGAACATCGTTTTCGGTTTTCTAAGTTCAAATTAATCCATAAATATCAGTTGAATCCCGTATTGTAATCTCATTAGAGTAGATCGTATTTTGCTCTCTATAATAAACCCATTAAACATGAAAATTAGATTCTGTACAATTGCATTCACCCTTTTATTTTCTTCTGCATTTTCTTTAAGTTCTCAAACGATTAGCGATTTTGGTTGGTTTGGAGATGACTATGAAGATCAATTGTTTTTAGGTTTGGGTTATAATCGAATTCAAATATCTAATAATGAAGCACCTAATTCCGACAATCACAAATTAAGTGGAGGGACCTTAAGATTAGATTTGGTAAAAACAAATTTTGAAAAAGGAGAAGTCAGATTTAATTATACTAACAAATTAGCTGGCGACTTAATTCTTTATGCTACTCAGATATTCAAAGAAGAGAACAGTGTGTATCAAAAGGAACAGAGCTTTTTAAGTACCGGACTGCTTGGTTGGTTTTCTACCACTTGGAACATCAATGAACCAGAAAAATATCAAGTATCTTTAGGTATTCACTTTGGCGATTATTTTTTGACATCCGCTTACCCTGAAAACATTACACAAGCATTTAACAACCCTAGTAATTCAATAGTACAAGAACCAAATGGCAATTATTATGGATTTGGTCCCACCGCTATTGTGGATTATATGTTAACAAAACATTTTATGTTGGAATACAAGGGACATTTAACTATTCCATTTTATAGATTGGAATCCGAGAATTTAGTGACCACCGGAGACTATAAAAATCCCTACTTTTTAAATAACACTTTAGAAGTCATTTCTTCAAAAGGATTTTATGGAGGAATGGAATTGACCAATATCATCAATCGGGGAAATCTTCCTAATAATACGAAGCGTTTCGAGCTCTACTTGGGTTTTCGAATCAGACTATAAATTCCAAAACCTTTGTTTTCTCTTTAAAAAATCCTAAGGATACTTTTTACAAGCTATTTAATCGTAATATTGCAATGTAATATTATAACGATGGGTATAACAAAGTCAACACTTTTTACGGAGGAACAAAACACACTTGCTACTTTGGCGAAAGTCTTAGGACATCCGGCAAGAATTGCAATTATTGAGCATTTGTTAGCTGCGAATGCATGCATCAATAGCGACTTAGTTCAAGAATTGGGATTGGCACAAGCTACGATAAGTCAACACCTAAAAGAGCTCAAACAGATTGGAATTATTAAAGGAACAGTTGAAGGCGTTTCCATGAGTTACTGCATCAACCCAGAAAAGTGGGCCCAATTAAAAACCCTTTTCAATCACTTATTTGATCAATATCAACCAACTAATAATTGTTGTTAATAACAGAAATTATGAAAATTTCAGAAATTAAAAGTCATTTAACCAATAGCAATCAAATTGCTTTTCAATTGCCAAATGGAGAATTAGTGCCAGCTCATTTTCATGTAACAGAAGTAGGAGTTGTTTCTAAGCACTTCATCGATTGTGGTGGAACTGTTCGAAAAGAAGAAAAAGCCAACTTTCAATTGTGGGAAGCCAACGACTATGACCACCGCTTACATCCAGAAAAGCTAACCAACATCATAGCCCTTTCTGAGAAAGTGCTAGAAATGGGCGATTTAGAAATTGAAGTAGAATACCAAGGTGACACCATTGGAAAGTACGACTTGGACTATGATGGGAACCACTTTTTATTAGTTTCCAAAACCACTGACTGTTTAGCAAAGGACAAATGTGGAATTCCTGAACAAAAGCCGAAAGTAAAATTGAGCGAATTAAATAAGGAATCAGCTAACGCCTGCACTCCTGGCGGTGGTTGCTGCTAAAATAACAATCAAAATGACCACACTCATTTCTCAAGAACGAAAGGAAGTTTTACTTCCTTTCGTTCATTATTTAGTCGCCCAAATCAACTCTAACAATCCGTTGAATTTGATTTTCATCTGCACCCACAACTCCAGAAGAAGCCAATTGGCGCAAGTGTGGGCGAAACACTATGCAGAGAAATTTAAGATCTCCATCAACAGTTTTTCTGGTGGTACAGAAGTAACTACCTGCAATGAAAGAACCATTGCTAGTCTGAAGAGAAGCGGATTTGAAATCATTCAAAAAGACAAATCAAACAATCCAAATTACAAGGTAACTATTGGTACAGAAAAAATGGTGCTTTACTCCAAACTTTACAATGACGCTGCCAATCCTACAAAAGACTTTGCAGCGATAATGACTTGTTCGCATGCAGAGCAAAATTGCCCTTTCATACCTGGAGCTAGTATACGACTTTCCATTCCTTATGATGATCCAAAAGAGTTTGACGATACAGATATGGAAGCAGCAAAATACGACGAGCGAAGCCAACAAATAGCGCAAGAAATCGAATATGTATTTACTTCAGTAAATGAAATTATAAAATGAAAAAGCTCAACTTTATTGACAAAAACCTAACGTGGTGGATCTTTCTAGCCATGCTAATTGGTGTTGCCTTTGGCTATTTTTATCCAAAATCGGCTGATTTCATCAACTCGTTTAGTTCTGGCTCTACCAATATTCCAATCGCAATTGGATTGATTTTAATGATGTATCCACCGTTGGCGAAAGTCAACTATGCGCTATTGCCCAAAGTTTTTCAAAATGTGAAAGTCCTTTCGGTTTCACTAATTCTCAATTGGGTCATTGGCCCAATTTTGATGTTTGCTTTAGCCTTAATTTTCTTGCAAGATCACCCCGGCTATATGGTTGGATTGATTTTAATTGGATTAGCTCGTTGTATTGCCATGGTTCTAGTTTGGAATGATTTGGCAGAAGGAAGCCCCGAATATGGAGCTGGATTGGTCGCTTTGAACAGTATTTTTCAAGTGTTTGCCTATTCATTTTACGCATGGTTATTTATCACCGTACTTCCTCCCTATTTCGGATTTGAAGGCGCTTTAGTTGACATCTCCATTTCTACCATTGCTGAGAGCGTTGCGATCTATCTAGGTCTTCCATTTCTGATGGGACTGTTGAGTCGAATTATATTGGTGAAATTAAAAGGTGAAGAATGGTATACTGACCGATTCATTCCGTTTATTTCTCCATTGACGTTGATTGCCTTATTGTTCACAATTATTGTCATGTTTTCATTGAAGGGAGAATTGATCGTCCAAATTCCTTTTGATGTATTATTGATCGCTGTTCCATTAGTTATTTACTTCATCATCATGTTCTTGATTGGATTCTTCATGAGCAGAGCAACAGGTGCAACCTACGATAAGAATGCTGCCATTGCATTTACAGCAGCGGGCAACAATTTTGAATTGGCCATTGCAGTTGCGATCGCCGTTTTCGGACTGAATTCCGATCAAGCTTTTGTTGGTGTAATAGGACCGTTAGTAGAAGTTCCTGCTTTGATACTGTTGGTTAGAGTAGCGTTTTGGTTGCGAAAGAAGTATTATTAAGTATCCATAAATTCAGCAATAAACCTCCTACTAACCAACTGATTGGAATAAATTCAGAAACTTTCAACTAACAAATTAGTTTTATAACTAAACTTTTAGTTATATTTGTTTCATGAAGGAATTAACAAAAGCAGAAGAAGAAGTAATGCAAGTGCTTTGGAGCTTAGAAAAAGCATTTGTAAAAGAAGTCTTAGCAGAGTTTAAAGATCCGAAACCTGCATACAATACTGTTTCAACGATCATTAGAATCCTAGAAAAAAAAGGATTTGTTGGCTATGAAGCATTTGGTAAAACGCACCAATACTTCCCTTTAATTAGTCGGGAGGAATACAAAACAACTATTTCAAAAAGTTTATTGTCCAATTATTTTGAGGGTTCCCTTGAAAACTTAGTTTCCTTTTTTGCCAAAAAAGAGGAAATTGATATCAATGAGTTAGATGAAATTTTAACCAATCTAAAAAAGAATAAGAAATGAGTCCATTTTTTAGCTACATCCTCTCTGTAAATGGTTACGTTATCCTACTCTTGTTAGGTTATCGCATCCTCATTCAAAAGAACAATCCCTTCCATTTTAATAGAGCTTATTTACTGTTCACTCCTATTCTATCACTTGTATTGCCATTAATTGAAATTTCTATTGCAACCTTTGAGGTTGACACGAGTCAATTATATGGAATTCTTTTACCAGAGATTAAAATTGAAAATAGTTCTGCTCCGATTTGGTCAATTGAAAAATGGGGGCTCATACTCTACTCAGCCGGATTGCTATTCGGATTCATCAAATTGATCGTCTCATTCTTCCATATCAAACGTATTCAGCAAAGAAGCGTATTCAATGGTCAGTTTTATGAATTAGAAGGAACAATAGAAGCATTTAGCTTTTTGAGTAACATCTACATTGGGAATTTATTAACCAAGCGAGATCAAAACATTGCCTACCAACATGAGCTAGTCCATGTCCATAAACACCACTCCATTGATTTAATAGTTAGCCGATTGTTTCTGCTATTCTGTTGGTTTAACCCATTCGCATATAAACTCCCTTTGCTATTAAAAGAGCAACACGAATACGAGGCAGATCATATTAGTTGCAACGATCCAGAGGGATATATTGAGCTACTTTTAAAACAAAAATTTGAAATTTCAAGCCTTCCATTGGGGCACCATTTTAACGCAAATACTAACTTAAAATCACGAATTATGAGAATTCAAGAACAAACCAAACCATCTCTTTCGATTAAAGCTATTGGCGCACTTTCGGTATTCATTGCAATAGGCTTCATCGGGATCCAATCTTTACAAGCTACACCTCCTTCAATTATTTCAGTTGAAACATCTTCTATTACTGCAGAATCAGATTCAGTTTACATGGTAGTGGATCAGATGCCAGAATTTCCAGGAGGACAAAAAGCAATGATGCAGTTTATTGCTGAAAATACAGTTTATCCTGCTGAAGCGAAAAAAGACAAAATAAAAGGTCGTGTTTTTGTAAGCTTCGTTGTTGGTTTAGAAGGACAAGTTGAAAACGTTACCGTAATTAAAGGCAGCCATCCACTATTAGACCAAGCAGGGCTAGATGTAATAAATAAGCTACCTGATTTTGAAAAACCGGGAATGCAAGATGGCAAAGTGGTAAAGGTTCAATACAATGTGCCGATTAATTTTTCGCTTTGATTAGAACGATCTCCAAGGGTTAAACTCAAAACTCTACGATTTTCCAAACCTTGGAGGTTTGGGATAAATAGCTTAATTTGAACCAATGGAAGCAGAAAAGTTTTATCATATCTATAACAGAACCAACAATAAGGAATTGTTATTTAAGGATGAAGAAAACTATAGATACTTTTTGAGCCTATTCCAAAAGTATATTTGTCCAATTGCCCAAGTGCACGCTTATTGTCTTATCCAGAATCATTTTCATTTTGTTTTACAAATAAAATCGGAAGAAGAACTGATTGAATTTTTCAAGGATAAAATTGAGCGACTAAAAATTAAAAAAGATGTTCAATCTGATCTTCAGGGCTTTCAAAATCTTGGAGGTGAGATGAGCAAAAAGCTAATTTCTCAACAATTTAGCAATCTCTTTAATGCTTACTCCAAAGAGATAAATAAACGCTACAAAAGGAATGGTAGTCTCTTTTCTCAAAATTTTAAGCGTAAAGAAATCTCCTCCAACAAATATTTGACTCAAGTAATAGTATATGTTCATTTAAATCCTGAAAGCCATAGGATCGTTGGTGATTTCAAGGAATACGCTCATTCATCTTATCACAGCATATTATCAAGTAAGGAGACACTAATAAGTAAGGATGACGTTATAGATTTATTTGATGATGAGGCTAATTTTATAGCAGTACATAATCATCGCGCTTTAGACGAAAAAGCTATCTCTGGGATTGTAGATATAGATGAGTAAAGACCTCCAAGGTTTTAAAGCCCCGCTCTAGACCTCCAAGGTTTTCAAAACCTTGGAGGTCTACGTCTACGGTTTAACTAATCGCCTTTCTAATCTTGATCAGCTTCTCCAACATCGTTTCTAAATTATCCAAGTGCAACATATTCGCTCCATCAGATTTTGCTTCGGCTGGGTTGTGGTGAGTTTCTAAAAACAACCCATCTGCTCCAACTGCGATTCCAGCTTTCGCTATGGTCGTAATCAATTCAGGCTTCCCTCCTGTTACTCCACTCGTTTGGTTCGGTTGCTGCAAACTGTGCGTAATGTCTAAAATCACAGGGACATCGAATGCTTGCATCGTAGGAATACCTCTAAAATCTACAATCATGTCTTGGTAACCAAACATGGTTCCTCGGTCAGTGATCCACACCTTATCGTTTCCTGATTCTTTTACCTTATTGACTGCAAAAATCATCGATTCAGGAGCTAAAAACTGTCCTTTTTTGATGTTAATCACTTTCCCAGTTTTTGCTGCAGCCACCAACAAATCCGTTTGACGACATAAAAAAGCAGGAATTTGCAATACATCTACATATTGGGCAGCCATTGTAGCTTCATCTGCGGCATGGATGTCGGTTACCACCGGCACATCAAACTTTTGCCCTACTTTTTGTAGAATTTTTAACGCCTTTTCATCGCCAATTCCAGTAAAACTGTCTAATCGTGAACGGTTCGCTTTTCGGTAAGATCCCTTGAAGATAAACGGGATTTCCAATCGATTGGTTATCTCAAAAATTCGTTCAGCAATATTCATCGCCATTTCCTCTCCTTCTATGGCACAAGGTCCCGCCATCAAAAAGAAATTACCGCTATTTGTATGTTTTATATTTTTTAAATAATCTATCATTTTGTTCTATTTTATGCTGCAAAAGTACACCTTTCGATTTACAATTTTTTAATACTAAAATCATTGCATTTAGGCTGAAAAATAGAATAACTTTGCGGCATGGCACCAAAAACTAAACTCCCATTTATTGTAAAAGTACTGCGATTTTATTTCAGTACACTAGGAAAATTAACCCCATCCCTTTCAAACAAACTTTTAATCCGACTTTTCTCCACTCCCCAAACAAAAAAAGTAAGGCAGCGAGAAACAGTGGTTCTCAAAGGAGCATTGCATAAAAAAATACAATTAGAAGGTTATGACATTCAAATCTATGAATGGGGACAAGGTGACAAAATTGCCTACCTCCTTCACGGATGGGAAGGAAATGGTGGGAGCATGGGCGCTTTCGTTAGTTCGCTGTCGCAAATGGGATACAAAATCATTACGTTCGATGGCCCCGCTCACGGAAAAAGTAGCGGCAAAACCTCGAATATGATGTTATTCGCAAAAATATTTAATGGGATTGTACAAGCCTATGGGAACGCTGAAATCATCATCGCTCACTCCTTTGGGACAAGTGTGGCTTTGTATAGTGCAGTCGAATATGGCATTCAGCCAAAAGCTGTTGCCCTTTTGAGTGGAACCAATAAAATTGAAGATATATTTCATGAATTTTCTAGTATAATGCAATTGAATAAAGAGCAGGAAGCTCGTTTATTTGACTACATTAAAATCTATTATGGCATCGACGCTAAAGATTTAGTGATGAATGAATACGCCAAAAAATCCGGCATAAAAAACGCCTTATTGATTCACGATAAAAACGACCAAGTAATTCCCTATAACAATACAGAGGCCATTGCCAAAAACTGGGAAGGCGCAGAAGTCTTGCAAGTTGAAAATACTGGGCACTACAAGATGTTGTGGGCGCCCGTTGTCGTAAATGCGACGATTGACTTTTTCAAGCGATTGGAGGCTTCTAATTAACATCGATTAACGCTCCCTTTTGATTAAATTCAATAGTTTTACGATTCTTTTTTAAGCAATCAGAATTGTAACCATTATGAATTATCGTTCCCTAGTATCATTTTCTACTTTATTGATTATAATTGGATTTAGCAGCTTTGCGCAATCCAATACTTACTCCTCCTCTAAAATTCAGTTGGAACTAAAAAAACTGAACTTTTTGGGTAATGCCTTGTATTTGGCTGCTCATCCTGATGATGAAAACACCCGTTTGATCACTTGGTTGGACAATGAAAAATTGGCTAGAACTGCTTATTTATCACTGACTAGAGGCGATGGTGGACAAAACTTAGTAGGAACCGAGAAAGGTGCCGCCATGGGTTTGTTGAGAACTCAAGAATTGATCGAAGCTCGAAAAATTGACGGTGGAGAGCAGTTTTTTAGTCGTGCGGTAGATTTTGGGTATTCTAAAACAGCCAAAGAAACGTTTGAAATTTGGGAAAAAGATAAAATTTTAGCGGACGCCGTTTGGGTGATCAGAAAATTCAAACCAGATGTAATTGTAACTCGATTTCCACCTGACGAAAGAGCAGGTCACGGACATCACACCGCTTCTGCTATGATTGCTATTGAAGCATTCAAATTAGCTGCCGACGAAAATGCCTATCCAGAACAACTAAAGTTGGTAGACACTTGGCAAGTAAAACGTTTGTACTGGAATGCTTCCAATTGGTGGAACAAAGGAATCGCAGAAGAAGCAGCAAAAGATGACAAATACTATGTAGTTGATGCCGGTGGTTATAGCCCATTATTGGGAGAATCCAACGGAGAGATTGCCGCAAAAAGTAGAAGTTCGCATAGAAGTCAAGGTTTTGGAGCAGCGATGCAGCGGGGCGAGAACTTAGAATATTTATATTATTTAGAAGGAGAAAAAGCGACTACCGATTTATTTGATGGCGTAAATACTTCTTGGAAATCCATTAAAGGTGGTGATCAGATTCAAGCTCAAATTGATGCCGTTATTGCGAATTTCAAACCCAACCAACCTCAGCAATCAATTGCTGGATTAGTAAAATTGTACAATACCATCAAAGCGAATAAAAACCTAACGCCTCACGCCACTCAGAAATTGGCAGACATTCAGTACATCATCAAAACATGTTCAGGCGTTTTTGTAGAAGCACTAGCCGCAGATTTTAGCGGAACTGCAGGAAGTGACGTGAAGGTTTCTGCACAGTTGATCAACAGAAACGGCACGGCTGTCAAAGCCACTTTTTCAAATATAGATGGTGAAATTGAATTGCCTAAAAATCAATTGATCGAAAAGGATTTTACCATTAATGCACCTGCAGAAATTTCTCAGCCATATTGGTTGACTTCTCCTTACTTTGGAGTCTTTGGAGTGGATCAGCAAGAATTGATTGGATTGCCTGAAAGTCCTGCTGCAGTAAATTTAGATTATCAATTGACTTTTGAAGGAACCACCTTCACTTACTCCACTCCCCTACTTTACAAATGGACAGACCGAGTGGAAGGCGAAATCTACCGACGATTTATTGTTACCCCAAACGTGACGGGTGAATTCAGCAGCAGTGTTTTATTGTTTGCCGATGAGCAACCAAAAGAGGTGAGCTTAATCATTAAAGCACATGAAAACAATGCCACAGGAAAAGCCTCTTTAATGATTCCTGAAGGCTGGAAAACAACAGCTTTTCAATTTGATTACAGCATTGCCGAGAAAGGACAAAAGCAAGTCTTTAAGTTCACCGTTACTCCTCCAAAAGGTGGAAGTGTAGGCGATCTTTCAATCAAATTATCAGATGGTTCAGAAATGAAATCCGAACAATTGATTAAATACAACCACATTGAATACCAAACGCTTTTTGATCCTTTGGTTGCAAAAGTGGTAAAAGTTGACTTTAAGCGAGCGGGGAATCGAATCGGATACATCATGGGAAGTGGCGATGAAGTACCAAACAATTTGAAAGAAGTTGGATATACTGTGGAGCTGATCGAAGCTGATAATTTAAATGCGGTCGACTTATCGGTTTACGATGCGATAATTATTGGAATTAGAGCCTACAACACCACTGAATCGTTGAAAAATGGCAATCTATTTTTGAATGATTATGTGAAAAATGGTGGAAATGTAATCGTGCAATACAATACCAATAGAGGTTTGGTTACTGAAGACATTGGGCCGTATAAATTTCAAATTTCTCGTGAGCGTGTGACGAAAGAAGAAGCTGAAGTAACTTTTATCAATCCTAAGGCGGATGTGCTTAACTTTCCAAATAAACTGACCAAAGCCGATTTTGACGGTTGGGTGCAAGAAAGAGGGTTGTATTTTGCAGATGAATGGGACGAGCACTTCACTCCTATTCTATCTTGGAATGATCCTGACGAGAAAGCACTTGAAGGTGGATTAATCGTTGCGAAATATGGCGAAGGTCATTTTGTATATACTGGAATCTCGTTCTTCAGACAGTTGCCTGCAGCAGTGCCTGGCGCTTACCGTTTGATGTCGAATATTATTGGATTAGGAAAAAAGTAAACCATGGAAAAACAACCAGAGATTTTAGAAGAAGGCCCTCCATTTTTCAGTAGTTGGAATAAGTTGTATGTGTTTATTATTTGCTTCCAATTGGCATTGATTGCGTTTTTTACGTGGATGACTTTGAGCTATGCTTAAATCTAGTAATGGGGTAATGGATCTATTTAACAATTCATTTGCATAACCCCTCGAATAATAAAAAATAAACCAAATGATCATTTTATTTGTCATCCAGAGCTTTTTGTCGAAGGATTGACAAATAATTCCACTATTCTCCTTTCTTTTTAAAATATGGATGATAACAAGCTGATAGTTTTACAATTTCATCCCAATTCTCTTCAATTAAAGCCTGCTTTTTCTTCCTGCTCCAACCTTTTATTTTCTTCTCAAAAGCTATGGCTTGATCAATATACCTGAATTCGCAGTAATACTTCATCTCTACTGGAAGCCTCGACGCAGTATAAGACTCACTATTAATTCCTGATGAATGTTGAGCAAGTCTTAATTCTAAGTCATTTGTTAGACCCACATAAAAAGAATCGTCACTACATTTTAGAATATAAACGTAAAACTTGAATTCTCTTCTCATTTGCGAATTTAGTATTAAGCGAAAATATCTGTTTAAAATCTCCTTTGCCTACCCTTCGACAAAAAGCTCTGGGTGACAAAGGCATTAGTGTAATTGATAAAACTAATTTAAGAGTTTAAGTTTTAACTAAAATCAATTTTTCTCAACAAACGAAAAGTCTATCTTAATTTATTAGGCTGAGCTTTACCAAGTATATACTGAGCCACGTCGAATTGAAGTATTAGACAAATAAGGCCCCAAAAGCCAGAAATATTATTCTTAAGTTTTCAATCTCACACCCCAAACAAAACGACAATCCCAAGAACAGCAACCAGCAATAAATACAAATACTTATTGCCAAAATTAAGTGTCCAACCCATAAGTGGTTGATATTTTGGAACCATCAATCTAGGGTCTGATGCATTGACATAAAATGGACCTTTCCAATTTTTAGGATCTTGATGGGTGCGTTCTCGCATTTCTTTTTTGATGTCTTTGCTCATAGCTCTAATAGTCTTGAATTAACACATCTGTTGGAATGTGAAGTGTGGTGTTTAGCTTTCGAATCATATCTATCGTTAGCTTTCTTTTTTTATTCAAAATTTCACTAACTCTGCTTTTAAAACCAACAATTTCAGCTAAATCCTTTTGCTTCATTCCCATTTGTTCCATTCTAAATTTTATAGCCTCTATTGGATCTGGAAGATCAATTGGATAAGTCTCGTTTTCATATTTGTCGATTAAGATTGATAAAATTTCTAATTCATCTCCCTCATCTGAACCTTTCTTAGAATCAAAAATAACCTCTAATCGCTCCAATGCCTCTTGATAATCCTGTTCGTTTCTAATTGGTGTAATTTTCATCTTAAATTTCGTTGGCGTTAATTTTGTCATATTCTGCATGAGTCCCAATAAATCTTATCCAAGATATTTGAAACTCAAAATTGAACTTCACAATTAGGCGATAATTATTTCCTTTGATATTGAATACAATTCTGTTGTCTTTTAAAATACTAGCTGTTGGATATTCATATTTCAAATCGTTAATATTCTTCCATTCTGCTTTTTTAGTTTCCCTAAACCATGCTTTTAATTGTTGTTCACTATCAGCATGTTTTAGCCAGAATTCTCTCAGAATTTTCTTGGAAATTATCCTCACGTGAAATTAATTTACTACAAATATAATAAAAGTTACCGAATTGGGAATTCATTAAACAACTCCCTCTACTCACAATACGTCTTTATCGCTTCGTCAATATCTTGCCAGTAGATTTCATGAAAATACTCCACATAATTATCGGAACTTTTACTGCCTTTTGCCATAAGTTCTTTGGCTTTTATCAAGTGATTGCAAGCGCTACTTTTTTCTCCCATTTCGGCTAGAAGAACACCTTTAAAATAAAATGCTTCCGTACACGAAGCAGCATAGTATATAGCTTTGTCATAAGCCATAATTGCTTCATCATTTTGGTTAAGATGCGCTAAACACCTCCCCTTTTGCACGAAAGTGTAAACATCTACAAAGTCTTCTCCATGCGTACTTCCTAAATTAGAAATGTAAAGATTGAACTCTGCCAACGCCTTCTCATACTGTTGCAATTGAAAATGCGCTAACCCTTTCAAATAGTGAATGTCTTCTCCCATCGGGGCATCATCAAAATCGGGCGTATACGCGTCATGTAGTTCAAGAATTTCTAACGCTTTTTCATAATCTCGGTAGTAATATAGCAGCAACCACCCGTAATATCGAGAGACCGTTTCAGGGTCTAATTTCATGGCTTCTTCCAATAGTTCTATCGCTTGTCGATAGTTACCGTTTTTAGTATTCTGAACTGAAAGCCCTCTTAACTGATCTCCGGTAATGGAATCCATTTTAGAAATCCCAAATTGAATCAATTCATTTCCCACTTCATTCCTTCCATAATAAATAGCACGATATCCTAAATTGGCGAGTGCAGAACCATCGTTTCTTGGAAAACTATCGACATAAGAAAGTATTGTATCCAAGTAGTCTTTTGTTTCTTGACTTAGGATTTCAGTATCTTTTACCTCTTGACTTTTACAACCAAAAATCAAACTCATTAATAAGGCTGTAATTAGTATTGAATTTCTCATGGCCGTTTATTTAGGTAAGATTTCAGTGAGTACTCCTTTGACTATTCTAAACGAATAAAATTTATGACTGTTGACAATCAAACCTGCTTCATCCTTTCCTAAATTCCAATCTTTTAACTCTTTGGTTTTCTTCATAAAATAATCAGTAATGGAGGCATCCATCTCTGTTAATTTATAATTCAAATCACACTGCTGCAATCGATAATCGCCAACTTCGCCTTTGCAATTGATCTTAAATTGAATAGTAATCAATCCTGAATTAACTGCCAACTTTTTGAATCTCTCTTCTGGATAACCAGCCCTGAAATGCTTTTTAATGTCGTAAAAATTAAGTTTATTGGTGATGTCAGGGTGATAATACGGCATTGTTTTTACGCTATCGCACAGCTTAAATTGGTCTTGTGCTTTTGCCTTATTTTGAAAACAGAGTAGGGATAAAAAGGAAATGAATAACAATTGTTTCATGAACTAGCTTGATTAATTTGGAAACAAATAAAACCAACTAATTTAAAACTTATTGTGAATGAAGGTTAAACCATAATTTAACCGCAAAGTTTACAAAGATTTTCACAAAGGGCACTAAGACAATATTGATTCTAATTAACAATCTCACAAAAACCCATTGCTAAATTTTCTTATTGATAAATTACTTCATTAGTAAATTGTTACATTATAACTTTCCCTTGCGCTTTCGTCTCCACTTCAGGTAAAATATCACAATTGTCCCATATTCCTGTCAACAATGTTTTGGCATAAGAAGCAGGTAATCCTTTTTCGGTCATTAATTGATTCGCTAATACATGCTCGTAAGAGAAATGAAGATGTTCAACTTTTAACTCCTCTTCTTCTGAGGATAAAATGGCATACCATACATCAGTTTGACCATCATTTGCAGGCATTCCGATTACGCCTGGGTTAATCCACAACTTTCCGTCCTTTTCATCTTTGAAAGGCAATCCACAATGTCCGCCAATAATCACATCTGCATCTGTCAATTCAAATTCTTTTTGCTTCACTTCCCAAGGTGTAGATTTAAATACGAACTGAGAAACATTACTTTTTGAACCGTGCACAACTGCTACTTTTTTACCCGAAAAATCAAATTCTAAAAAGTCGGGCATTTGCTTTAACCAAGCTATCGATTCAGTGCTGACATTCTGCTGAGCATAAGGATACCACTGTCTTGAAAAAATATCGCATCGGGTTCCGTCTTCAAAATCACAACCACAATCTTCCTGTCCTTCTCTCAGCTGCTGTTCTACATTTCCTGTAATGGTATAGATTCCCCAATCTTTGATAAAATTCAAGCATTCCTCTGGCTGGGCACAATAACCCACAATGTCGCCGTTGCAAATAGTCCGATCAGGAGTAAATCCTTTTGATAAAGCGATTTCTTTCATCGATTCAAGTGCTTGCAAGTTGCTATACACTCCTCCGAACACTAAAATAGCGTTTCCTGAAATTGAAATGGATTGGGTTTTACTCATGCTTTTTTGAAAATAGAATTGGTAACATTTTTTTATATTCTAATTGACTTTAGTGTTTTTCTGTTTCTACTTTACTTTTTGGTGTATTTCGACAAAAGCTCAATAATCAAGCAAAAAGTAAAACAAAAAGCTCAGCCTTTAGAAAAATAAATGAAAATTCTAAACTAAAATTTAAATCACTGTTCTCCTACAAAAAATAAAAAATCCATTTTATTAATGTTAAATAGGGCTTACTTTTTTTGATTTACATTTTTCATTTTTTTGTCCGCCAAAAAAACGAAACAAAAAAAGCTCGTCCTTTGAATTTTTATTTCCTACAAATTTTATAAATCCTAAGTTCAGCCGGGTGATCTCCAATCACAGATTGGAGCTTCCCGGTTTCTCTAAGGATTCATTTTATTTTCCAAAAACAAAAATTCAAGGGACAACATCAAAATTAGCATTTGTTTTCAATTCTAAATTTTAACCGGACAACAATGAATTTAAGTATTCGGAAAACAATCACTCAGTTAAATAATTGATAATTATAACATAGGCATTAACACTACTTACTATTCTTTTTTGAAAATAGAATGGGTAACAAATATAGTCCCAAACAAATCAAACTCCCCCATAAATTAGCTCCTAAAAGAACAGCATATTTACCACTTCCGATCGCTAGATTATTTGGGAATAAATCAAAAGCGAACAAGGTTCCGATTACAATTCCGCCAAGGACAGAAAGAAAGAATGAAAGCTTTGAAGCTTTAACTTTCCACAAAATAAAAACTGGTGCGAGCCCTATTACCATGGTTCCAGATATGGTGGTTGCTGATAAAATCTCTGGGCCTAAAAAGATGGGAATAGTTCCCAGAATAGTTAAACCAATCATGGCCAAACGCCCTTTACTTAAACTGATATTGATGGTTTTTCCAAAGTTCAAATCCACTGCAATTAGCTTCGAAAAAGAGGCAAAAGCAGAATCCAACGTTGAAGAAGCGGAAGTAATCATGATGAAATTCATCAACAGCATCATTCCGACTCCAAAGGTTTTACTCACTTCAACGGCTGCTTGTCCTTCGAGTCCATTTTCTTGCGCATAGATCCCAATCCATGAAAATAAAATGATGCAAATCCCACCAATAAATGTGGCGGCAATAAAACTTTTCAAAGCCACTTTAGGAGTGGCAATAAACGCACGATCCGTCATCACAGGATCGTGAAAAGGATAACTAAATACTTGCAGCAAAGCCACCATTAACAAATCGACTCCGCCTGCTAACGTCCATTCGCCTGTACCAACTGTTTCGGTAACGGTAGCTTCAGAACTCGGCAACAAAATGCCTAAAATCACAAATAATAACAATCCGAAAAGAATCATTTGAACCATGTCTGTAATCAGCGAACTTCGCAACCCTCCTTTTAGTGCGTATGCCAATGTCAATAAGGTAAAAACGATAATCGCTGCGAAATAAACCGTAGTTCCTTTGTCGCCAAAATAAGTTCCGATCACCATGGTATTCGACCATACTTCGTTGAACATCCTAAAGGCAATGAGTAATGAAAATAAACGAATCGCATTGCTCCCAAATCGACTGCGTAGAAACTGATGGATGCTTTCAAACCCGCCATTTACTCGCATGAAATAGATGACAAATCCTGCCACCAAAAAAGACAAATAATAGGTGGCATAAGCGACTCCGCCGACCATTCCAAACTCCAACCCTAAATTGGCAGCATTGGTAATGGACTTGGCAAAAATCCAAGAAATGACCAAACTAGAAGTCAATAACCAAAAGCCAGGCAGTTTTCCATTGGCCGAAGAAGCACGAAAAAAGATTTCCTTGCTCTTCGCCAATGGAGAAATAAAGAATAGGATCAAGCCAAATAAAATGACCAAGATCCATTGATAAATTAAGAGATCACTCATTCAATAAATTGAATTATTTAAAATACTGTTTTTATTTTTTTTGGGAAGTAACGGCCTTGAAAAATCTTCAAGAATTTCGAATTTAAGCCTTAGAGAGTTTGACTAGCTCCGAAGAATTGAGGAGATCCGTTAAACTTCTTAGGCTTAAAGAGTAATTTGAAGGAGAGGTTTCAAAGCCTTGAATTTTTGGTTCATTTTGTTTCAAGACAAAAGAACATTAAAAATCTTTATTTCCCCGTTAAAACACCTATTTCAAGGGACTACTTCCATATCAACATTCATTTTAATTACATGCATTATTAATTGGCGTCCCACCATGTTTTTACGTTGACACTATTTCCGTTGGTTGAAGCTGCCGCAGTATTATAATTAGCGCTATTCAGGGTTTGTTCCCCTCCAGGATATGGCATTCGTACTGGAATCAAATCACTGTTCAAACTAGCTGCAACCGTTTTTAATTTCGGAAAACCTGTTCTTCTAAATTCTATCCAGTTTTCATAGCCATTGATGGTATTGGCGATCCACTTTTGAGTGATGATTTGCTCCAATGGATCAGCTCCGAAAGCTCCGAAAGAAGCCGAATCAGTCGTCAAATACGAAGCAGGTAAAGCGGTATTCCAATATTCAAAAGCTTGACGAACTCCAGTTTCGTAAAGTGCTTGCGCATTCCCACCAATTAATCCCTTTTGAGCAGCTTCTGCCAATAAAAAAGAGGTTTCCCAAGCCGTCATAAAGTTGGCATCCAACACTCCTGTATTTTCTCTAAAAATAGTTCCTGGCAATGAATAATCCGCCACTGAAATTGTGTTCGAAATATCTGGTCCATTCAAAATCCCAACATAAGGAGTTGTTCCAGTAGTATCACCAGAGCGTGGCCTAAATAGCACTTCAATCCGTGGATCGTTAAATCCTTTTAAAATTTCTTCGCTCGTCAACGACATCACATATTGATTGAAATCTCCTGACCGCAAAGTGGCCATTCTAAAGTTATTCGGTGGTCCTGAAGTAAAATCATAGGTCGCATTTTCTACATTAAATTGAATGTAATTTCCTGCAGTAAAAATGGATTGTAATTCTGTACTCACACTCACTCGATCTGATATTCGCATCAAGAATTTTATCTTTAAAGAATTGGCAAACTTCGTCCAAGAAGCTAAATCCCCGCTAAATAAAATATCTCCCTCTAAACGAGCTGCTCCAGAATAGTTGTCTATGGCTGCAATCCCTTGATCCAGCAAATCCAAAATTCCACCATCGGCAGTATAAATGGCTTCTTGGCTGTCGTATTTCGGAGTCGTATTTCCTGACTTTCCATTCAGTGCCTCAAAAAATGGAACATCCCCGTAAATATCTGTCAAAGCAGCGCCCATATATGCTTTCAATATCAATGCTGGTCCTTCATATACTTTAAATGCACTGCTTTCTGAAGATTTTTGTAAGATGATTTGGTTGTCACGCAGATTCGTGTACAACACTGGCCAAGGATTTCCTCCCAATTGAGGGGAGCTTAAATTGTGTCGATCGAATAAATTGAAATCGATCATGGATAAATTCTGCCCCAATAAATTCCCTGCGACAAACCCTTCATAGCTCATTTCTTCGCCATAATTATAGATAACTTGACGCAGCAATAAACTGGGTTGCGCATCAATAGGCGCATTGGGATTGGTATTGATATCTTCAAAATCTTTGGTGCAAGCAGATAGCATCAAAATACTAAACGCTGCCACTATATAGTTTATCTTTTTCATATTTTTCGCTTAAAAATTAAATCCTAGTTTCACGCCAATACTTCTTGAAGTTGCATAAGACATGTCTTCTACTCCACTTAAAAATTGATTTCCTTGCACAGCCAGCTGCTCTGGATCAAAGTGTGGAATTTCACTGAAGGCATATAAATTCCTTCCAAACAATGCAATTCTTAAGTTTCTACCCTCTTGCAACAAGCCTGTATTGCCTTTGGCGTCAAAAGTATAACCAATCGTCACTTCTCGAATTTTCAAATAAGAAGCATCGTAGGTATTGTTCTCTTCGTGATTCCGGTCGTAGTATTGGATGTAATAATTTTCAGCAGAAATGGCTGTGGTATTTTTCTCATAAACAGGATTCGCATCCGTGCCTACATTTACGACTCCATCCACTACAATTCCGTCCACTGGTCTGTCTTCCGTTTCTTTCAACTGACCAGCAACACCGGCCAATGCTAATGTTCTAGAAACAATGATTCCACCTTGACGCCAATCTAACAAAATACTCGCGTCCCAGTTTTTGTACTTGAATTGATTGCTAATCCCTAAAATGAAATCAGGGTTCGAATTGCCTAACTTTTTCAATGTATTGTCGACAATGAAATTTCCTTTGTCATCCACAATAAAGTCTCCTTCTGCCGTCTTTTTATAGCCTGTTCCGTAGATGTCTCCAATTCTTCCTCCTTCTTCTACTTGAAACCATACTCGCTGATTGACATTATCATACACACTAGAATAACCTAATGTCAATCGGCCATCATCTTGTGGCAAAGATTCCACCGTAGAGACATTTTTACTGAAGTTGAAATTGGTTCTCCATTCAAAATTTTCTTTTTTTATGTTCGTCAACCCCAACATAATCTCCACTCCTTTTGAGCGAACTTCTCCCCCATTCACCACTTCTTGGTTGTAACCTGAAGTAATGGAAACTGGCAATGAAATAATTTGATTTTCGGTCAATGCATTGTAATACGTCGCATCCAATCGAACTCTATTGTTAAAAAAACTCACATCAGCTCCTACTTCATAAGAAGTCGTTTGCTCTGGCTTCAAATTGGAATTTGCGATGGTTAATTGGTCACTTAAAGTAGGCAAACCGCCATAGGTCACTTGAGGTAAAAACGTCCCTTCTGTTTGATAAGGATCAGTATCGTTACCCACTTGTGCCACATTTGCTCTTACCTTTAAGAAAGAAATCTCTTTGGGCAAATCTATAAAGTTAGAAACAACAAAACTTGCAGCCACTGAAGGATAGAAAAAAGAAGTATTCGCTGTAGAATTGACAGTTGCCAATGCGCTCGACCAATCGTTTCTTGCAGTTACATCTAAATACAAATAGTCTTTATACCCAAACTTGGCCACACCATAGACACTATTGATTCTTTTGGTATTGTCGGCTTGAAACACTTGAATAGGTGCAGCTGCGTTGGTTAAGCTATAAATTCCTGGCTGAGCCAATTTGGTTGTTTGAGTTTGTGTAGTCGTTGCTTGCTGATCCATTCGATTGGCTCCTACCGAAAAGTCCGTTGAAATGTTATTGAACTTTCGTTGATAGTTCACCAAAACATCTGAATTCATTTCTCTAAAACCCACTTGATGTTCTGCATACGCTCCTTGTAAAAAGCGATTGGTACTGTATGCTCTTTTAAACTTTCTCAGTTCAGCTGAATAATCCAATCCTGATCGAACGGCTACACTTAAATATTCATCCACTTGATACGTGGCACTCAAGTTTCCAAACAGTCGATTTCGATTAAAAGAATTGGTGTTTTCTTTCAGAATAAAGTAGGGATTATCGAAATAAGTATAGTTGAAAGAATACTGTTGCACATCTTCCAAACCTGGTTGCCAATAATCTTTCAGCGCATCTATGTTTAATGATCGTGGGCCCCACGCAACTAATGAATAATTGACATTTTCAGAACCATATCCATTAGAAGGGCGGTTGTCACTCGATGAATTCACATAATTAATTGAAGTATTCACTTTCAAGCGATCGGTCACATTTAAACCCATTCTTGCAGCCAACGTTTTCCGATCTAAATTCACTCCAGGAATGATTGATTTACTTCTTAAATCAGTATACGACAAACGCATATTCCCTTTATCAAAGGACTTTGAAATAGCCAAATTATTAATAGATGTATAACCTGTTTCGTAAAAATCCTTCAAATTATTGGGATAGGATTTCATTTCGGTTGGCGTAATTGGCGCACCACCATGAACGGCTACATCTCCACCTCTGACTACAGAGCCATCAGCCAAATAAACCGGACTGTCAAATTGCGCAGCCAAATTTCCTTCATCTAATCGAGGGCCATAACCGTAGGAAATATTATCATTGATTCCGCCACCTAATCCATCTACATACTCAAATTGCCCTTGACGACCTTGACCGTATGTGTTTTGAAATTCGGGCAACTTAAAAGCACTTTCAATACTTGTTGAAGAGTTAAAGCTTACGCCAAATCCATCAGATTTTGACCCATCTTTAGTGGTAATTAAAATCACTCCATTTGCAGCTCGAGTTCCATACAATGCAGCTGCGCTTGGGCCTTTCAAAACCGTTACCGATTCCACATCATCAGGATTTACTTCCATGGCTCCATTTCCGAAATCAATTTCTTGAAATCCTGCTGCAGCATCTGTGGTGTATGGAATCACTGTGTTGTTATTGATTGGTGTGCCATCAACTACAAACAAGGGATTATTATTAGTAAATGAAGCTTCTCCACGGATGGTAATTTTAGAAGTTGATCCAACACCTGTTGCACCCTGACTAACTGTAACTCCTGCCACTTTCGCCGCTAAATTATCGACGAAGTTGGGCGATTTCACCTCCGATACTTCTTTACTGTCTATGGTCTGAATGGCATAACCCAAGTTTTTCTTTTCACTTTGGATTCCCAATGCAGTAATGACCACTTCATTCAATTCATTTGCATCGGAAACAATACTCACCTTAATGGGCTCAATTTGCGTGGATGCCTGAACACTAATTTCTTGAGTCGCATACCCAATAAAAGAAATCACTAATGTATTTCGATCTTGATTGGAAGTAATGGAAAAAGCACCGTTTGCATCAGTAGAAACTCCATTTGTCGTTCCCTTTATAATCACCGATGCTCCTGGTAGCGGCTCATTTGATTTATTGTCAACTACCTTTCCATTAATGGTAAAGGATTGATTTTGTGAAAATCCAGTAACAAAACAAAATAATGCCACTAGAAAAAAAGTAATTTTTTTCATGTATAGTTTAGTAATAATGAATAATAAATTGGTTTGAAAACCTTGTTATATTACATCATTACAGGAGGTCCTCTCAATGAAAATTGAAAATGAGGGATAGTAAAAAGGATACACTTTTTAAGTTCCAATAATTGAAATTGGAATGATGCCACGATTGAGCGGGCAAAATCTAGAAAAGTTATGTGAGAGTGAAAAGCATTTCTAAATTCTTCAGGAGTATCCATATCTCCTTTTGGAGACAATAGCAAACAACTCTTATCATACTCTTTTGCGAAATTTTCGAAGGAATTCAATAAGGAGGATTTCTGCCAATCCAAGTTTAGAAATTGTGGCTTACTAAACGTGTCTTTATGTATACCGATTAAATAAGTCCCACCATCCAATGCTGGGCCTAATGCCAACTGGTTTTTGGAAACCCTTTTAGCTGCACATAAAATATCCTTAACAGTTAAAGTCGGGCAATCGTTTCCAATGGCTACAACAGCATCAAACCCTTTTTCGAATATGGATTGATAAGCATCAAATAATTCTTCACCAAATACTTTTTGTCCCTCTGAACGAAATTCAAAAACTGGAAATTTAGATTGATGTGCGATAGAAAGCGCTTGTTTTCTCAATCCTTGAAGAACCTGACTGACAGCCTTTAGCCCCATTCTTGGAGCCATTAACCTAAGGGTCGCCGATTGCTTCTTTGAATGATCAAAGAATAAAATCGCTGTTTTATTGTCCAAGGTTAATTTTTCCACAAAGTTTAATTCGCTGCCAATGTACGTAAGTTTTTGATTTTTGGATTGTCAGTAAAAAGACCTTTTTTGAGTCCCTAACACTAAATTAACCTTTCTTGTTTTTGTTAATCTAAACATAAACTAATTGGAACATCAGCAGAACACTTGCACATGACCTTTGAAACAAGAAAGAATCTCCCTAAACCAAAAAAGAAAAAAATGAAAAAGAAATTGACAAGTGTATTGAAAATAGCCTTTCTCCTTGGAGGAATTGGACTATTCAACACTTCGATGGCACAAAGAAATCAAATGCTATCGACAAGAATTACTGCTGATTCAGATGATGCAGAAGAACAAGGAACAAATGGATCCAATCCAGGTGTCATGGATTTAACAAGTTCTGACATAGAATTAGTAGAAGATGGAAATGATGGCAATCAGTTTGTTGGGTTGCGATTTTCTTCATTAAACCTTCCAAAGAATGCCATCATTGATTCAGCATTTATCCAATTTACTGTGGATGAATTAGACAATGGTGCTACATCAGTTTTAATTAAAGCTGAAGACGTAGATAGTTCTTCTACTTTCAGTGCTACGCCTTTTAACATTTCCTCTAGGTCAAATTCGACAGCAAGTGTAAATTGGAGTAATCTTCCTGCATGGGGAACTGCTCAAATTGCAACATTAGACCAAAGAACGCCAGACGTTTCAACGTTAGTATCAACCATTGTAAATAGAAGTGGGTGGAACCAAGGAAACCCTATTACTTTTTTAATTACAGGAACCGGAGTTAGAACTGCTGAAGCCTACAATTCAAATGGAGCTGAAGCTGCAGAACTGATCATTTATTACTCGGTGCCTTCTCAAGTTACTTTCTCCATCAATTCATCAAATGATGATGCAGAACAAAGCTTAATTTCAGGAGCGATGGATATTTCTAGTTCAGATATTGAAATCACCACAGAAAATGATGACCAAGCAATTGGACTTCGTTTTACAGGCATTAATATTCCACAAGGATCAACGATTTTAAAAGCGTACCTGCAATTTCAAGTGGATGAAGTGACTACAACAGGAAATGTTGATGTGGCGATATTAGTAGAAGATGCAGCAAATCCATCTGCTTACGCTAACTCAATCAACAATATAGCTGGAAGATTATTCAGCACTGTCGATACTGTTATTTGGAGCAACCTTGCAGGATGGGGAACTATTGGAACAAATGGTTTAGACCAAAGAACACCTGACCTTTCTGTGTTAGTGCAGGACAGAGTGAATCAAACTTCATGGGCAGCCGGAAATGCGATTGCTTTTGGGATGGTACAGCCAGCGGTTATTTCTATTCCAGGTTTCACAGGAAATACTGGAAAAAGAACAGCTGAATCCTTTGATGGAACTTCAGCACCACAATTGATTGTTGAGTATTTAGAGCCAAATAGATTCATAAATGGGAACTTCCCAATCGCTAAGTTCTCTTCTTGGAAATACAATGATTCAGGATTGGACTTGGGAACTGCATGGACAGCAAACAGTTTCAATGACACTTCTTGGGCATTTGGTGATGCCATTTTAGGTTATTCAAATCCGAACACAACTACTGTGGACTTTGGTAATAATGCAAACGATAAACACATCACAACGTATTTACGTCACACTTTTAACGGAGCAAATGCGGTACAATATGACTCATTGATCTTTGACGTATTGAGAGATGACGGTGTAGTCGTTTTCATTAATGGAATTGAAGCTTTCCGTTCGAACATGCCATCCGGTTTAATTGGATTTGATACCACCGCATCTTCAACTGTTGGTGGAGCAGATGAAACTACTTATTACAGATATACCGTAGATAATAACTTATTACCAGGATTAAATACAATTGCGGTAGAATTGCACCAAGCCGATGGGACTAGTTCAGACTTAAGTTTCGACATGGAAGTGACAGGAAAATTACCTCCTTTAGCGACTTCAATCTACCCAATAGTAAGCGGAGACAATTGGAACTATTTAGATAATGGCGCTGACTTGACCAATACCAACTGGAAGGCACTAAACTACAACGACACCAACTGGGCTTATGGTCCATCAGCATTGGGATATAATAACTCAAACACAAACACTGTTGTTTCTTATGGACCTGATGTGAATGACAAATTCATCACTACTTATTTCAGAAAAAGATTCAACATTGCAAACATCCAAACAATTGCAGACTCATTAATTTTGAGTTTAAGACGTGATGATGGTGCTGTTGTATATGTAAATGGGACAGAAATTGTTCGTTCCAACATGCCTACAGGAGCCATTAATTTCAGAACGGAATCTTCTACTATAGTAAGTGGAGCTGACGAAGATCTTTTCTACTCCACCACCGTTCATAAAAGCATCTTTAATACAGGTGATAACATCATTGCGGTAGAGTTACACCAAAGAGATTCTAGTAGTTCAGATTTAACTTTTGATTTTGAAATACTTGAAAAAGTAAATGCAAGAAAGTCTTGTTTAGGACCTAATGATACACACATCTCTTGTTACACTTCTTTATTCCCTTCAGGTCAAGGGCCTGATTTATTCATTCCTTCCACTCATGCTTTCCAAGTATTGATTGAGCAAGGTGATGCGTATACCAATCAATCTGTAAGAACTACTGCTCCTGGAAACAATGACTTTACAGGATTTATACCTCGATCAGGAAGCAGTGTTGATGGGTTTGTGGCAATTAATCATGAAAACTCTCCAGGTGGTGTTTCTATTTTAGATGTAAGATACATCGACTCTTCTCGAACTTGGGTGGTTGATTCATCTCAAGCAGTTGATTTTTATAACAATGATTTAGTGACAACTACTCGAAACTGTTCAGGTGGTTTAACTCCATGGGGAACTATCATTACTTCTGAAGAATCGACCAACGCAGGTGATGCAAATGTTGATGGATACGAAGACGTGGGCTGGCAAGTAGAAATTGATCCAATCACTAGAAAAGTGAAAGAATACGGAACTCCAGGTAAGCAAGAAAAACTATGGGCAATGGGTAGAATGAGTCATGAAAATGTGGCTGTTGCTAACGATAGCATCACTGCTTATGAAGGTGAAGATTCAGGCTCCGGTTGTTTATACAAATTTGTGGCAAACACTCCTGGTGATTTATCTGCAGGAACACTTTACGCTTTGCAATTGACAGGTGGCTTATCTAATGGAGAACCAAATTCTTCAGTAGGAAAGTGGATTCAAATCCCAAACACAACAATCGCTGATAGAAATGCAACTAGAACGTTGGCTTTAAGTCTTGGCGCTACTCCATTTAATGGAATTGAAGATGCTGAAATAGGAACAGTAGATGGAAAAGTTTACTTTACTTCTAAAGGATATTCAAGAGTTTACCGTTTTAGTGACGATACAGATTCAACGATTTCTGCTTTTGAAACATTCGTTGGAGGGCCAAATAGCTATTTAATCAATTATGGAAACGGAATTACAGCAGAAAACTGGGGTTCAGGAAATGACAATTTATGTTTCGATAACCTAGGAAACCTATATGTATTGCAAGATGGTGGAAGAAACCACATTTGGATGGTAACTCCTAACCACACTCAAGCAACACCTAAAGTTGATTTATTTGCAAAACTTCCTTCAGGTTCAGAGCCATGTGGAATGACTTTTACTCCTGACAATAAATTTATGTTTGTATCTATTCAACACCCAAGTGGTGGCAACAGCAGCACTTTCCAAGTAGATGCCAATGGCGATACAGTAAGAATGAACTTGAGTGCGACTCTTGTAATTGCACGTAAAGAATTCTTAGGAAACTATGCGCCTACGATGGTTGCGAACAACTTTACTTTCCCAACAGCAGCTTGTGATTCAATCGATCTAAGCTTTACAAAAGGTAACGGAAATGGTAGATTGGTTGTGGCAAAAGAAGCGGCTAAAGTAGATGCTTCGCCAATGGATGGATTTACTTACTCTGCTGACAATACATTAGGAAATGGTTCAGTTTTAGGAACCAATAACTATGTTATTTATGATGGAATTGATTCTGCAATCACCATTAAAGGATTGAAGCAAAACACCATGTATCATGTATCCGTATTTGAGTACAATGAAAATCCAAACAAATTTTACAATACATCTATTCCTGCTTTCGATAGTTCAACGACAGCAGCAGTAAACACTGGGGCGATAGCCGGAAACTTCAATTCTTCTGTAAATGCAGTTGAAACGTATATGGTTCCTAACACATCAGGTTCTACTTACTATTGGGAAGTCACCAATGGAACAATTACTTCAGGAGCAAACACAAATAGTGTGTCAGTAACTTGGGGAGCAACTATCGGTTCAGGAACTTTAAAAGTAGTTGAAACAAATGCTTCTTCTTGTCTAGGAGACACTGTTAGTCAAGCTGTAGTTATTGGTACAGTTGGATTACAAGCGTTTGATTTAAGCAATTCAATGACCATTGCTCCTAACCCTTCAAACGGTAGAACAACATTGAATTTGATTGGATCGAATGATGCATTTGATGTGGAAGTTCTAGACTTAGTTGGAAAACAAGTCATTCAAGACTTTAATCAAACTGGAACTTATGAGATTGATCTTTCTTCTGAAAGAAAAGGAACTTATTTGATTCGAGTGAGAAGCCAAAATAAAGTAGGCACAAAGCTATTTATTAAAAACTAAACAACTCCTTTAAAAATAGGAAACCGAGCAAGGTGGGGAAACTCACCTTGCTTTTGTAGTAAACAATATTGATAAAAAATGAAACAGATAATTACCACAGCAACAATTGCAGTTCTCTCTTTTAATCTGGTGGCTCAAGACAAGGATGAGCCACATTACATCCGTGACAAAGCCGGTACGCACATTTACTTTTCAGTAGAAGAAGCTGAAAAAACGACCGAAACAGTCGAAGTTTTAAATTTGAGAAACAAAGAATTGTCGGAAGTTCCTGAGGGCATCAATCAGTTCCAAGAATTGAAATTTTTGAATTTGATGAAAAATCAATTGACCGTTTTACCCGATGCCATTTTTGAATGTACTGATTTGACAGAATTAATACTGCGTCAGAATAAAATTAAAGTATTGCCTGCAGCTATCGGAAACCTCAACGACCTAGAAGTACTGAATGCTTCAAAAAATCAATTCACCACTCTACCCAATGAAATTGGCAATTTAAAAAAGGTTCAAATCATCCATTTGGTAGAAAACGAATTGACTGCCTTACCTGAAAGCATTGGAAACTTGAGGCGATTAAAAACGCTAGAACTTGAGAAAAATAAATTAGTTACCCTTCCTAGCTCTATCAAACGGATGAAACGGTTGGATTTATTAAACGTCGCGAACAATCAGGTAACTGATTTCTCAGAAGAAATGTGCCGACTAAAACGATTGGAGGATTTGAACTTAGACAACAACAAAATCCAAACGATTCCTTCGGATATCAAAAAACTAAAATCAATTCAATCGCTTTCACTGACGAACAATCAAATCAAAGAGCTTCCTGAAAATATATGCCAATTGAAAAACTTGAATTTATTGAATTTAGGCAACAATCAATTGACTACTCTGCCGGAAAATATCAACCAATTGAGCAACCTAAAAACATTAATCTTAGTTGGAAATCAGTTCTCTTTAGAAGAACAAACAAGAATTAGAAAAGCATTACCGAATACCGACATTCGGTTCTAGTCCCTCCGTCGCATCATCTGTATCTTAAACTACAGAAACAATACTCTCCTTTATGGATGGTGCGACTTTTTTCCACTCGCTTACTTCACAATCAACTTTTTCGTTTCTCCCCCATTCTCTCCAACAACCTGAACAAAATAGATTCCCTTGCTCATATTTAAGAGTTGCAAGGCCTCTGTTTGTTGGTTTTTATCAATGATGGCAACTCTCTTTTCAAGCATTAATTTCCCTGAAATAGAAAACACTCGAATCATATATTCTCCAATAGAAGAATTGTTAAACGCTAACTTAACATCTCCATTTGTTGGATTTGGATACATCAGCATTGAAAAGGTTTTTTGTTCTAATTCAGGAACACTGATCAACAAATTCAATTGAATATCATCAATTCCAAACCCATCCAGTTGATTTGTTCCATTGGATTGAAAAGTAAACCTCAACTTCACATTGGCATTGCCACTCAACCCTAATATTTCGTTAGAAACGGATATCCAACCATTGTTACCTTGCGATTGTCCCTCCCAAACTTGGGTGGTACTATTGTTGTAAAAATTATTCGCAGTTAATGAAGCCGCTACTTTTTGCCAAGTATTGCCGCTATCTATCGAAGATTCTAGCCACATTTTATCGTTTGATTGCTCTGAGTTATAGCTCGTAAAAAATTGAATTTGTAAGGGCTGAGAAGCTTCAATTTTTGATAAATCCAAGGAAGGCGACTCTAAATAGGAAAGCTCGTTTGCATTATAATTTCCATTCAAATTAGTCACCCAAGCATTAACTCCAGTATTAGCTGCGGATATAAAACTCGAATTGGGTTCACCCCATTGCCAAGAAGAATTGGTTCCATTGGTGGTCCAACATTGATCTCCAATTTCGAAGTTGTAGATTTTTGAAGAGGAATTCAGATTAAATACATCTCCTCGTTTTCCAACAACAGTATACTCTAGAGTATCATTCTTTGCATATTCGTCTCCAATTTGACCATTTACACTTGTTAGCCAAGCTTTAAAATGAATGGTATCCTTTTCATTAATTGAAAACCCACCCAATGGAATTTCACCAACATTCCCATTTACAGAAAGGTAATTTTCTATGATAGAATTGTAGCTTTTTGAGTTCTGCACCACTCCATTTATTTCATAATTTACAATTAGGCTGTCGATACGATTAAACCCTTCGTTGGAAACAAAAAGGCTTAAAGGATAAGTTCCGGGACATAAAGCAGCTGGGACATTGAACGAATCAATACTTACTTCTAGATTTGGCTGAGTAAAAGCGATTGCTCCACGATCCAAAGCCATTGGATTACGAGGTGCTCCGTAAAAATCCTCGGTGACTTTGCTATTTGGTTTACCTGTACCCTTCAATCTGTAATTAAGTGGACTTAAATCACCGTTTTCAAGGTCTTTGAATTTTGGGTCTACCGTTATATCATTCTCGCCATATGATACATCTTGAAAATCGCGAATATTTTTGAAGAACTCATCTCCATCGAAAGCATAAAAATTCTCATTTGAAGATTTCATATAGACATTGTTCCACTCCACCTTAGCACCTAAATTTGAAAGTCTGAAAGCATAGTTTGAAACAGGAAATCCCTGCAAGAAACTCCCTTTAGAAATCTGAATGATATTATTGCTTATTTCAATACCTCTAGTAAATTCATAAAAGGAATTAAAACCTCCCACATTTATTCCTATTGATGGCACATCCGATTTAATCAGAGAAATGGTATTGTTTAAAACCTTTTCGTTTTTTCCTGATCGGATGGTTAATCCTGTTGCAAGACTATATGAATTGACGTCATAAATAATATTATTCATAATGTAATTCTCACTACCTAGTTCAGGAGAGTTATTACTTTCAATTCCTGTAAAACTAATAGCCAATATACCTCTTCCCTGAATATTATGTATAGAATTTCGTGTAGCTACTAAATTTGAAGATGATACGATAGATATCCCAATAACATCTCTAGAGCTAACTAATTTTGATAACTCATTTCCTTGTATTAATCCATTGTCAATGGATCGGATCGAAATTCCTGAAGTAAAAAACTTTTCAATTATATTATCCTTTATCACAACATCTTTAACCGTAACGAAATCATTTCCCTCAACATTAATAGCTATATTATTGTAAAGTACTGTGTTTCTAAGAAACTTAAGATTTTTACCTGATGTCGAGGTCAAGTAGAAATCTCCCTTGGAAACATTTATTCCAACAGAACCACCACTATACACCGAGTCTGAATAGATTTTACAGTCTGAGATCTCAATATTATCGACATCAGTTAATCGAATACAAGAACCAACTCTATTCTCTATGTTTATAAAAAGATCATTGACCAAAACATCTTTACAATCTATAAATCCAAGTGCTGCAATCGCAGTTTTAGCTTGATTATTATAAATTAATTGTTCTCCATTTCCAAAAATCTTAAGCGTGTCATTTAATGATTTTGGGATAGCATTAAATAAAGCAGTTTCAGTATAAGGGCCAGAACCTTGAACGATATTTAAAGTGACATTGCCACACATACCCCATTTTGAAATTGTAGTTGCAAAATCAGTTAAAGATCTGAAGTTTTTCGCTGAAACTGGACTATTGGCATCTAATGAATAGCGACCTGATAATGGAGGTCGATATTTTTTGATAAGGGTATCATTAAGCACATTATCGTCGTTAATCTGTCCATTGGGGGATGTAATCCATGCCTTTAACTCGACAACACTTAATGGGTCAAAGGAATAACTACCTAATAAAACAATGCCTTGGTTTCCCCCAGCAGAACCTATGGTATCTATCGCAGCTTTGTAAACAATTGTTGACTGTAACACATTGTCTATTGACCAATTAAATACTAAACTGTCTATTTTCGTTGATCCATTATTCTGAACAACAACGTAGTTAATAATCCCTCGGCATGCAGGAAATTGCAAATCAAAAGATTGAATAGATGCATCTAGAACTGGAGACTCCATTAAAATTGCCCCAATGTCATTTTTAAATGAATTTCTGACTTCTCCATTAAAATCATCTAAAACTAGTGGATTAAATAATCCCATAGCGCTTAAAAGAGCGTTTGTAGGAGAATAGTTATCAGAAACTGAACTCTTAAATACTGGGTCCACTGACAAATTTGATTCTCCCACCTCCAAGGCTTCCAACTCTTCTAGTGTCACACTCCTGCTACCAAGGGTTACCAAACTTTTAGCTCCTGTTCCAACCGAGTTCACATAAATATTATTGTTTCTTAAGGCAATTGGATTTGTTACTCGACTAGAATCCTTTGGATCCATCAATTGCCTCAAACCATATTTCATCCCACTTCCTCCTGATGTAACTGAAATAAGGTTATTTTGAAATTCCATTTTGTTGGCTACATCTTCCACGTAGATTCCAGTATAATTAACATCAGGAGCATTTGTCCCGTCTAAAACAATAGTATTGTTAGCATAACTAATATAGTCGCTGCCAAAATCATAAATTCCGATAGCAATGCTATCCACTCGAATTTTATACACTAAATTATTGCTTACTATACCGGATTGATTATAATTACCGTAACTTCTAATATAAAGTGCCGTAAATTGAACCCTTTCAAATAAGGTATTCATTCCAATATTGTGGATGGCATTTTTATTTACCTTTAGACCATAACAATCCCAAATTTCTATTCCATTAACTGTTTTATCATAACCAAGTTTTGCATGGTGAACAGAATTACTTTCAACAATTACATCTCTTACACTTGATATATGTACCCCTGTTTCAGTAAAACCTCTAAATGAATTTTGATTCAATAAAAACCCACTGGCTGTCAAATCAAGTAATCCGGAAACATAAAGAGCTTTCCCTCCACCATATAATTTATTCCCAATAAATTTTACATCCTTAAAATATGATGGATAAACAACATGAAAAAAATTCCTACTTTCCGGTTTTTGACCTATTCTTACACATGAAATGTTAGCGGAATTGGCAGTAGAGTCCACTTTAAAAACACAATTGCTAACTACTATATTATTCACATTATTCAGAGACATTGCATCTCCGTATTTAATTCCAGTGGATTCTATTATTAAACTATCTATTGTTATGTAAGATGAATTCTCAATTTTAAGCGTTGATGTATTGGTGTCTGCATTCATAGAGAAAATAAGCGACTCCCCATTTCCATTGATGATTAATTGTCTGTTGGGAGCTCCTTTAAAATCCTCTAAGCTCACGCTTTCCAAATATGGCCCTGAACCCGAGACAACATCTACAGTAATTGAACTACAAATTCCTATATCAGCAATCTTATCAAACAAAGCAGAAAAACTAGTAAAGTTGGTTGCAGAAGAAGTTGCATTCGAATTAATTGTATAGTTCCCACCAGTTAATGAGGTGTGTACCTTTTTTTCTAAAGTATCGTTATAGTTTCTAGTATCTAAAACTCCATTTGGTAATGAAGTCCATACTTTAATTTCATTTTGATTTATCCCAGTAAAAAAGAAATTCCCTAAACTAACTTTTGCTTCAAAGGAAGCTAAACCACCAAGAGTGTCTATAAAACCTGAGAAATTAACCGGAGTTTGAAGAATTCCATTTACCGACCAATTGACTTGAGCAGAATTGATAACATTCTTACCGTAATTAGCGATTGTTGCATAAACACTCTGACTTCCTTCACAGATTGTCTGAGTAGAATCGAGTGACTTAACTACTAAATCATTTAACCCTTTAGTCAATACTGTGTAGTAAACTCCTCCGATGAAGCTCGTATTTAAATTTGCAGTCGGTAATACATTATTAACCCTATTCCACCCAGAACCACTACCGACAAATGGTTCAAATGAAATTACACTATCGTTAATTGGAGACAGCACACCTTTATGAATACTAATGCCAAAACCTGCGGTATATTTATACCTTCCAACATAAAAGCCAAAACTTTTACCAGCAGGTATTACTATCCCACTTGGGATTTCAATTGCAGCCATTCCGGCCTCACTGGAAGCAGTCACTTTTATAATTTTATTTTTCCACACTCCAATGTTAGCATCAAAATCAGCAGTATCTGGAGTCGATAAGATAGGAGTTTCCTTGTACCATAATTCAACATTTAAATAATTGGAAAGGAAAATTGGGAAGTAAATAGTATCTAACCTAATAGTTTGATTCGAACTTACATTAAATAAACCCCCTATTGAAAAACTGCTTTCGTCGGGCTTTACAGAAGTAGTAACCTTATACTGAGCAACTGAGTTGTTAGATAAAGTAAAAAAGGCAATTAGGAAAAAGAGAATCTTCCAGATTCGCTTCATAGAATAGCTATTTGTCATTAGTAGTCGTTTATTGTCTAATTATCAAAGGACAACAAGTTTAACTAATTCTGTTGAATAATTACCTTCAAAGATTTAAATTGAGGCTATTAAAAAGTCTTTCCTACTTCCCTTTCCCTGTAATTTTCCAGCCAATCCACGCCATAGGAAGATAAGCAAAGCCTAAATCAAGAATAGAAAACCAAAGCGGTGATGGTACTTGAAATACCATAATAATTCCTCCAATCAAAAAGAGACCTCCGATTGCCAAAGAGAATTTTAATTGATGACTAGCAGCAATCAATGATGCCAATAATGCTCCAACCAATGTTCCTAAAGCATGAGCAAGAAAAGGAAAAATGAAATGCTTCATTTCAAACAATTCCATAGTTGCTTTTAACCCTTCCATAGTGGTTACATCTGCACCTTCAGGTGGTGGAATTATAGACCCACTAATGGTAATTAAGCCCATATTGACACTGGAGCCAACAAACAAGCCCAATACAACGGCCAATATATTTCTTAGAATTATTTTCATCTGTAAAAGAATTAAATCAAATTGACGCTAAATGTATAAAATGAAGGTTACTTCTCCTAATTATCTCCATCAATCATTCTACCCAATCCTCCCAAGATAGAGCCTTCTCCTTTTGATGAACCACCCATTTTAGGTGCGTGTTGAATAATCCGATCAGCCAATCGAGAGAAAGGTAAACTCTGTAAATAAACAGTTCCAGTTCCTTGAACTGTAGCTAAGAACAATCCTTCTCCTCCAAAAAACATGGACTTTAAATTTCCTGCTCTTTCGATGGAGTAATCTAAACTTGGCGAAAATCCCACAATACAACCAGTATCAATCAGCAAAGATTCATTGTTCAATGTTTTCTTAACAATGGTTCCTCCGGCGTGCAAAAATGCCAAACCGTCTCCTCTTAATCGTTGTAGAATAAACCCTTCGCCTCCAAAAAATCCGGCTCCGAAGCGTTTTGTAAAGGCGATGGAAACTTCAGTGCCTTTGGCTGCACATAAGAAAGAGTCCTTTTGGCAAATAATTTCTCCTCCTATTTCTTTCAAGTCTAATGGCAATATTTTACCCGGATAGGGTGCTGCAAAACTTACTTCCTTTTTGCCAAAACCATTATTGGTAAAGTGGGTTAAAAACAACGATTCTCCAGTTAACAAGCGTTTACCAACACTGGCTAATTTGCTAAACATTCCTTGATTGGGGTTCGAGCCATCTCCCATTTTAGCCTCAAACTGGATGTCTCTATCCATCCAGTTCATGGCTCCTGCCTCTGCGATTACTGTTTCTTGGGGGTCTAATATTACGGACACCACCTGCATGTCGTCTCCGTGAATTTGATATTCTATTTCATGTGATCTCATATTGTCGTTGTTTTTGCTTCCAAAATAATCCATTCACTTCAATTTTATCAATTAAAAATACATCAGCGGTAATCTATGATTTCGCTGAATTTTCTTTTACTCTAAATTTTACAATTTTTGAAATCAATTCCAATGGCAAAGAATTGCCCAATGGAAACTGAACAGCGCCTTTTGAATTTTTATAGTTGGAAACCTCATCAACAAAAGCAGTCAATCCAGAAGGAGCAGGATAGAACCCGATGTGATTTTTATAAGCTGCAAAATGCACTAAATTGCCATTCAACTGAAAGGTGGGCATCCCGTAATTGATTACCTCCTTTGCTTCGGGAGCTGCGGTTTGAATTGTTTGTCTCAATGTATTCAATAGCTGTTGAGTCGAATCCGGAAATTGAGCAATGTAATCTTCTACATTTTTGGGTTTTGGTAACTTTTCTTCCATTTCATTACAATGATTTATTCTTTTACGATCTTCCCATTGAGATACATCGACTCTTTAATGACATTACCTTCCTCATCATACTTGATTGAAGGGCCGTTTTTATCGCCATTCAAATTATAGCTGACCACCTCAGCGATTTGTCCATTTTTATGGAATTGATGCCATGTGCCAATCGTGTAATAATAGTCTCTACTGTAGCTCATATTGTGTTTTGCTTTCACCCCAATGGATTTAAGCGTTCCATTACCATAACTTTTTTCAATCAATTTTAATTCATTAAACCGATTGTCACTTCTAAAAAACATGACTCTAGAAATATAACCATCTAACGAACTATCAGATGGCAACTTACAAATCGTTTTTTCAAGTTGGTTCCTTTCTAAAGGTGCACCTCTAACAATCTCATTTTTATTCAATTCAGCATATCTTGCGACTAAGAGTTCATAGCCACCGTCTGACTTCCTTATAGAATCAAACTTTTCATTAAACGCTTTATCATTGAAAAATAAATCATTCAAGTTAGACTTTGAAAGATCATATAAACGGCCATTATTAATGTCTAAAACCCCCGCCGCTTTTCTATTACTTTGTTTGACAACAGCAACGTTACCTTTTACGACAGGCACTGGGACTGCATTGCCATTCATAACATAATCAATGTAGCAATACCTTCCTAGATAACCAAACTTTACAAAATTGGTATTAGAGGATATGGAAAAGTTGGTGTTGTAATAAACATTTTCTCCATCACAAAATCCAAAGACTTTACTTGTTTTATAAGTGTGTTCCTCATTTTTCCCTATTCCATAATAGGTAATAGAACCACTGGTGCCAACAAAACCATAATATACTTGGTCAGTAAGAATCTTTCCAGAATAGTCTAATGAAGGAGAATTAGATTTAAACTCATCGAAAGTGCTATACACTCCCTTTTTCAAAACTACACCAGAATCAATTATCAATTCTTGTGAAAATAATGTGTTAAAACCAAAAAAGGCAATGAGGAGTAAAAAGTATGATTTCATGTGAACTAGTTCGTTTTTAGTGATTCAAACTTAATAAAAAGCAACAACTGATTTTCAGGTTTTGTATTAAAAAATGAGTACCAGTTGAATTAAATTCATCCTTTAATCAACCAATTCTCCATCAACATACATCAATTCTTTAATCACCTTCCCTTGATCATCATACTCGATGTTTCGTCCATTTTTTTTACCCAATAGATTATAGTTGACTTCCTCTTTCAATTGTCCATTTTTATGAAAATGATACCAAGTACCGATGTCGTAAGGGTAATCTTCATTATTTCCATTTTCATGCTTTGCCCAAATTCCAAAAACCTTCATTTGATCATTTCCATAGTAGCTTTTAACGACCTTCATTTCTAGAATCATTGGGTCATTTAAATAACTTAACATTCTATTTTCATAATCAAAAAGTGTTGAATCTAAAGGAGTTCTATAAATCAGATGGTCAAGTCGAGTTTTATCAGGAAGTACACGCAAAATTTTATCTCGATGAATCTCAGAATATTTAATTAACAGTTCTTTATAATTAGAATCAGTGGCTTTAATATCTGCTAATTTTTCAGTTAAAGAATCATTCTTAGCAAATAATAATTTCAATGTTTTTTTATTTATTTCATAATGCTGCCCATCATTAATGTCTATTATTACTTCACTTTTAAAACTATGAGAACTACCTACAGAAGACAGACCTCCGTTCACTCCGGGTGCCATATATGCACTACCTCTATCAACTCGCTCGAAGTAACAATAACGTCCTAAATAATCAATTTTTACAAAATCAATTTTTGAAATCAAGGAAAAGTTTGTATTGACATAAACATTTTCTCCATCACTGAATCCATACAATTTTCTAGTTTCAATGTCACTATCAAAAGTCCCTTCAATTCCATAATATTTAATAGAACCACCTAGTCCTAAGACACCATAGAGAACATTTCTATCAACGATTCTCCCTGAGTAACTAATTGACGGACTATTCGACCTAAACTCTTCAAAGTTTCGATACACTCCTTTTTTCAACACCACACCAGAATCTACAATCAATTCTTGTGAGTAAAGTGGATTAAATCCAATTATGACAATCAAAAAGGAGAAAATAAATTTCATGGGATATAGTAATTTCTTAGGAAGTCAAACATACTAAAAGTCAAGAACTACTTTACAGTAGCAACTTCAAAAATAGAAATATTAAAATCACAACTCACTTGAATGGATTCAATGGTTTTAAAATGAATCAATTGGACAGCAGAAGCACTCCAATAATAGGGCGTCATTTTTAGCAAATTCAAAATGGAATCATTGCTTTTTAAGTTCAATACAAAAGAACAGTGCTCAGTGACAACTTTCGTGAACGGTTCTGGAATCTTTTCCAAAATAGTTCGTTCATGTGGTCGGAATTCATCGTACACCAATTCGGCTATTTCCTTCATGTGGTTCTCTGCAGGACTTACAATCAACAACTTTCCTTCTTCAGCTAACACCCTTTGAAATTCTGCTGCATCGAAAGGTGCAAATATGGAAACAATTAAATCCACAGAATGATCAGCCACAGGCAGATTAAACACAGAACTCACAAAGTAAGTGGCCGATTTGTATCGCTTCGCCGCCAAACGAACCGCATATTTTGAAATATCAGTTCCATAAACCTGTGGAGACAAAGATTGCAACTGTTCAGCTATTTTGTGGGTGTAATACCCTTCTCCACAACCAGTGTCCAAAATAGTCGCCGCTTCTTTTTCTATTAATTCAGACTGAATGAGTGCTGCCACTTCATCAACCAATGGTTCGTAATGCCCTTCTTCTAAAAAATTTCTCCGAGAAGAAATCATCACCTCATTGTCGCCTGGGTTCTTTGATTTCTTCTGATTGACTGGCAACAAATTCACATACCCTTCCTTAGCAATATCAAACTGATGATTGTTTTCACAACCATAACTTCGGTTTTCAGTTGGTTCAAGAGGAACTTGACAATGTGGGCAAATCAAAATAGACATAATGCGAAATTCGGGAGAATGATTGATAGATTGGAATTTTTAAATGATTTTTCAATAAAAGTAAAATCAAAAAACAATTGCCTCTACCTTTTTTTGTTTTGACTGTCCTTGAAGAAAATGAATTATAGCTCAAAATGGAACTTTAGAGAGATGGAGAAGTTCCGATTTTAAGAGGAAATCACTCCTTCGAAGTTAAGTTTCATGAAGAGAAATAATTTATTTTCTTCAAAGACTTGACCTTTTGGTTCTTTTGGGTCAAACCAAAAGAACATAAACTAGTATTATAACTAACCATACTCCTGTTATGGCTTGAGAGTTGATATTTTAACTAAAACCACCACACTTTCTTCTTCAGCTATAATCTTCAACACTTCACTTTCTGATTCTTCCACCACAAACACATCACCTTGGTTCAACAAAAATTCACTATTTATTTCTATCGCTCCTTTGTACAAATAAAAAATCAACCAATTGGAAGAACCTTCGATTATGACTTCCTCCCCTTTTGAAATCTTCAACACTTCAGTCGTGTTCGAAAATTCGGATTTAGTAATCACATTAAAGTCCACACAAGTCCCTACCGATTTAGTACTCCAATCTCCTTTAAAGAAATCTTGCTCGAAAGGTTTCAATTCCTTTTGATGATGTCCTTCGTGTGAAATCTGAATGCTTCCATCAAGAATGAGTAGTGTTCGGTCAAACCCAACAAACGAGCTAAATGTGGATTCTCCCACCTCCACTTTCGCTGTGCTTATTCGAAAATCAAAATTCCGATCTGCGACATTTGATCCAGTAGGAAAAATAAACAACTGCGTGGTGCTTCCTCCAGACCATTGAGTGGATGTGTGAGCTTCGGATGGAATAAGTTGGGTTTTCATGGAATGATCGATTCTTTTTTAAAAGTAGCTAAAAGTTATATCCATGTAATTTATTTTTTTGTCTTTAAAAATAAATTTTACAGTGATTAATGCCGATTGTTAAAATTAATAGTCGAATGATCTGCCTAAGGCAGAGAAATTGGAGGATATAATTTTTCATTTCGGTATTAATTCCAACCCACTTTTCATTGCATCAAAAATCTTTTCTACTTTAGTTGCCAGAAAAAAACACAAATGGATTTACACTACCTCGATTGGATCATAATAGCAGCCTATTTTCTACTTTCACTTGGTATTGGATTGTATTACAAAGCCAATGCAGGCAAAGATTTAAGTCAATTTTTCTTAGGTGGTCGGAACTTACCTTGGTACATCGCAGGTATTTCCATGGTGGCCACTACTTTTGCTGCAGACACGCCTCTTTGGGTAACTGAAAAAATTGCCCAACATGGTATATCCGGAAACTGGCTGTGGTGGAACATGCTAATTGGAGGAATGTTAACCACTTTCTTTTTCGCCCGTTTATGGCGAAGAGCAGATGTATTGACAGAGCTAGAATTGATTGAAATCCGCTACAGCGGAAAAGCAGCCGCATTCCTAAGAGGTTTTAAATCCCTCTACATGGGAATCTTCTTAAACGTAGTGATTATCGGTTGGGTAAATGCGGCATTGGCATCTATATTAATTGTCTTTTTTGACATACCAGAAACTCAGATTCTATATGTCATAGGTGCTTGCATGTTGATAGTGGCCTTCTACTCTACTCTTTCAGGTTTTATGGGTGTCGCCATCACGGATACGGTACAGTTTTTTATCGCCATGATTGGTTGCATTATTCTAGCTTATGTCGTTTTAGACACCGAACAAATTGGCGGCATCGCCGGCTTGAAAGCTCAATTACCAGCTTGGCGTTTTGACTTTTTCCCTAAAATTGGAGAAGGGACTTCTACTTTGGACACCATCGGAACTTACAGTATTTCAATTGGTGCATTTTTAACTTTCGGTTTGGTGCAATGGTGGGCAAGTTGGTACCCAGGAGCTGAACCAGGCGGTGGCGGTTACATCGCTCAACGAATGATGAGTGCTAAAGATGAAAAGAATGCCGTTTTCGCCACTTTATTCTTCCAAATTGCACATTACTGTTTGCGTCCTTGGCCTTGGATTATTGTTGGGTTGTGTGCGTTGGTTTTATATCCTGATTTAGGGCCTGAAGAAACCAAACAAGGTTTCGTATTGGCGATGCGCGATTACTTGCCAGTTGGATTAAAAGGATTATTACTTGTTGCTTTTTTAGCAGCTTATATGAGCACCGTTTCCACTCAGTTAAACTGGGGAGCCAGCTACATCACCAATGATTTCTACAAACGCTTTCTAAGAAAACCTGAAACATTTAAAAATGAAGAGGAAGAAAACAAGCATTACGTAAAAGCAGCAAGAATCAGCACTTTATTAATTGTGTTGATTTCCATTTTTGCCACATCACAAATCGAAACCATTGACGGAGCTGCCAACTTCTTAATAGAATGCGGAGCCGGTTTAGGAATGGTTTTAATCCTTCGTTGGTATTGGTGGAGAATCAATGCATGGAGTGAAATCACAGCATCCATTGCGCCGTTTTTGGGCTATACTTTATCCAACTATGTATTTCATTTCGAGCACCCAACCAACTTCTTGTTTACCGTTGGTTTTTCGACCGTTTGTTGGTTAACCGTTACTTTTTTAACTCAACCAACGGATTACGTTCACTTGGCGAAATTCTACAATAAGGTCCGCCCTGAAGGAAATTGGAAACCATACAAACAAAAGGATTCGGAAGAAAAAGGCACCATTTTTCCTTTATTGATGTGTTGGTTAAGCTCTGTGATTATGACTTATGGAATTTTATTCTTTATCGGTTCACTCATCTTCCAAAACTATGACGACGTGATGCTTTACGGTTCAATTAGCTTAGTCAGCTTCATTGTATTGAAAGTATTCATTTCAAAAAGTCATGTTTTTGAGAACTAAAGTCCTAAAAGCTGATTCAATTGTTCTTTTTTAGAGCCTGAAACAGGAATTACTTCATTGTTTAGTAAGGTGATGTATCCAGATTTCCCTTTACTCAAACGACTCAATTCTTTTAAATTGATTAAATGAGAATTGTGACACCTAAAAAATTTGGATGGATCTAACTTTTCTTCATAATGCCCCATTCTTTTACTAGCTAAAATTGGCGCATGGGTTTTGGATACAATCTTTGTATAACTGCCATCTGCTTCCATTCGAATAATGTTTGCCACATCGAGAATTAGGTAGTCTTCTCCGTCGTAAATAGATAATGTATCACCGTACTTTTCAACAGCACTAACTTGCTTTTTTTTCTCTACACTTAATAATTGAGTTGCTTTTCTGACTGCCTTAATCAACTCATCACTCATTACTGGCTTTAAGATATAATGAACCGCATTGGCCTTAAACGCTTCGAATGCATAATGCGAATAGGCCGTTATAAAAATCACAATGGTATGGTGCGGCAAATTAGCATGCTCTATAAAATCAAACCCATTTAATTCAGGCATTTCTACATCCAAAAACAACAAATCATAAACTTCCGTCTTCACATGCTCGAGGGCCTCAGAAGCTCTCGTAAAAACTGTAGTGCTAGTTATTTCGAAACAATTCTTTTGAATCATTTCTTGTAAATGTTTTGCCGGCAACGGCTCGTCATCAATTATTAATGCCCTCATTTGGTATTCTTTTAATGTATATTGTCACTTTAGTCCCTAAAACTAGGTCTCCGCTTTTCAAATCTTCAATCACCACTTCTGATTTCCCTACTTTGCCATGATGCAACGCTAATCGTTCTTTTATAATTCTTATCCCGTGTGACTTTCGTCCATTTTTATCGTTCCGCTTAAATTTACTAACCGCTTCTCGACCTATCCCATCATCTTGAATCACGACCTTTATAAATGGATCTTCTCTTGTTACAGTTAGCGTCAGCAATCCTTTTCCAACTTTATTTTTCAATCCATGATGAATCGCATTTTCTACAAATGGCTGGATAAAGAAAGGTGGAATCAAATCATTAGAAATAGTTGAAATTCCTGAAGCATCTATTTTATATTCAAATTTATTCTCTAATCGAAAACACTCCAGTTGAATATAATCTTCTAAAAACTTTAACTCTGTTTTAATGGGCTGATAATTCTGATTGGATTGATCCAAGATACTGCGCATTAACTTTGAGAATAAATCCAAAAATTGATTGGCTTTTTCATTTTCATTTTTCAAAATTAAATACTGAGCCGATGCTACAATGTTGAACACAAAATGAGGGTCCATTTGTGCCCGTAACGCTCGTTGCTCTGCCATTAATCGATCAATAATTAAGTCCTTTTCTCGCTTTATTATTCTAAATCGATAGGTAATCAATTCATAGCCAATAAATATAATTAACAAAATAGATCCAAGAATAAAATACCAAGTTTTCCAATATGGAGGAGAAACCTCAAATCGCAGTGTTTTGGAAGCGCTCCAAGGTTGATCTTCCAATTGAGCTTGAATCTCAAATTGGTACTTCCCAGGAGGTAAAGTGGTATATTGAATATATACTTCATTGGTATAACTCCAGTTATCATTCAATTCTTTCATCCGATAACGGTAGCGCACTTTCTGATTCTTATAACTGATTCCGATGTAAGAGATTTGAATAAACCCTTCATTGTATTTCAACTCAAAAACAGAATCAGCTGTGGTGATGACTTGATCATTAATTTTCAATGTAGTAATAACCAATCGAGGACTAGACAAAGGCCGATCCATGATGTCTTTAAATTCTACCCGAAGAATTCCTTGATTTTTTGTACCAAAATAAACCGTTGACTCATTGCAGCGTACCTCAGTAGAACTGAATCCGTATAAAGGTTGATAAACTGACATAAAAGTTCCTGATGGATGATTGGACAAATCGGAAGTTGTGAATTGAAAACTGCCTTGATTGGCAAAAACCCACAATTCTTCATTGCTTTTTTCAACTAATACCGCTCCTTTGATTTGCAGCCCATTATAAGTTAAAGGAATAAGAGAATCATTATGCAGAAAATGTACTCCCTTATTTCTCAGATTCAACCACAATTTACCATCAAATGCGATAGATTGATTCACTCCGTTCGCCAACAAGGGAAATTGAGCAGCCAAATTGGTTATTTGGTCGTTAACAACTAAATAATACCCATCAATACAACTTACCCACGCAGTATCATTCTGAACCAACACATGATATATAAATTCAGGAAAAACAGGTGAAGTATAAACAATACTGTCTTGCTTTAAGTAAAAGAATTGTCTATTCGCTATTCCCACCGTATAATCTTCACTTTCTGCGGCATAGTCATTCAACCTAAAAATAGTTCCACTACTGGCAGTTTGAAGTGATGAAGTATTTACCTCCTTCCACCCGTTATTATTACTGAAGTAGATTTTGCCACGTTGAGTCACCCAGCGGACTTCTCCATTTTTTTGATGTTGTATATCATACACATACCTCTCGCAGTCAATGGGCAGTGTCAAACTATCCATCTTATTAGTAACGATATCAATACTAGAAAATTTACAACCTTCTTTACCAGCCAATAATTTGGTATCGATTAAATCGAAAGCATAAACATTGTTACTTAGAATTAATCCATTTTCTTCATTGTAATATTTCAGATAGTGATTAGAAATTAAGTTTAATCCTTTCTCTTCAGAATAAACCCATAGCCCTCCTTCATAATCCTCTGCACTTAAAATACTCGTTGTATTTTTAAAATATACCGTTGGAATTTGACCTTCAATCTGACCATCTCGATAAAGTTTCACTCCATTTTCCACTGTGCTAATCCACAATCCATTTTCAGTGTCTGAATAAACATTTAAAACGGCATGTTTATATTCAATTTCTTGAAAAATTTGATTTCGATCAAATGATATGAGATTCCCCCTTCCAGATGAATAAATAAAATTCCCATTGTTCAATTGTGTGATTGCATTGGGATAGGCGTAGATATCCTTCTTAATTTCAATCTGGTCTATCAATTGTAAGTCAGCATCAAATAGATAAAACTGCGCATCCTTTTCGTCAGATCCATTGTTCTCAAAACGAGACAACATAAACGGTAATTTCCCCTCTCTTAAAATACATGCAGTTCCGAACAATTCATTTCCTTTTTCTTTGAACGGATAAGTTACTTCACCATTTTCAACAATGGCGTAACCAGACTTTTTAAATGAGATATGCAATCGATTTTGTTGATCAAAATAGAGATCCGAAAATCCATTCTGAACATTCAATTTTATTAATAATTCATTGTATGCGTAAGGGCGAATTGAATCTCCTTCTATATAAAAGATTGCACCTCTGTAATCAATAATAAAAGGCTGACTACTATTGTCTTCATAAAACCGAAGCAATGTACCATGGGGTACATTCTCGGTATTAATTTCTTGAAAAGTTTGACCATTATAGCGAGTAACTCCTGAATGATGTACAATCCAAATATTTCCAATAACATCTGATTTTACATCCATTATTATTCCACTTCTATCATACCCATTATCGGCATTAAAATGACGAACTTTTGGCATAGGTGATTGCGCAGAAGCTTGCTGAAACAGACTGAAAATAATTAAAAAAGGAAGGAGTAGCAGTTTCATGCAAAATAGATTTGAAAAACGAAAATAGGAAATCAAATGCGATAAGGAACTGTTTAATTTGTCAGATTAATCAATGTTTTCGGCAAAAATGAATCATGTATGAACCAATTATTCCCAACTATGAATCGAAAGTTTCCAAATGTGAATTTACATTGTTGTTAACTTTTTGTAAATCTAAAGAATAGGACTTTCTGTATAAATTTGAAAGGATGATTAAGATAATCTAGTTTTATTGCGACAATTTTAGAGATTTAATTATCTTTACCCGACAATTGAAAAATGGTCTAATTAAATATTTAATTATTTGCTAGTTATGCAAAACACTTCCCTTGGCAACATCACTAATGGAGCACTTAGAACAACATTTGCTGTAATCACTCTTGGATTAGTTCTTTCTATAGCCTCTTGTGCTGAAGGCGAACAGAAAGCCGAAGTAAAAGAAGAACAAGAACAACCCAAAGATAAAAACAGTGGAACAATGTTTGAAATTGAAGGAAAAGTTTTCAGTATTCCTTCTCCGATTCAGACTGCATTGCTTTTAAAAGATGCAGGAACAGCCTTTGATGGTTCAGTTTTGAATCCGACCACTAATATTTCAAAATATACTACGTCAACAAAAAGAGCTATAAATCTTGGAATCTATGGAGCAGACTTAGGATATGTGACTATTTTTGATCAAACACAATCTTCTATTTCTTACTTAGCGGCAACAAAAAGTTTGGCTACAGATTTAGGAATTGCTAATATTTTTGATGCAAAAATATTGGCTCGTTTTGAGAAAAATATTGGCAATAGAGATTCTCTATTGAGTTTAGTTTCTGATGCATTTAAATCAACCGACCAATTTTTAAAGAAAAATCAACAGGAACAATTGGGTGTATTAATCCTAGCCGGGGGATGGATTGAAACTTTGCATTTCGCAACAAAAATTTCTAATAGTTCAGGAAATCAAAAAGTAATCGACCGTATTGGAGAACAAAAAATTACATTGGAAAACTTAATGAAATTATTGTTAACCATTGAACCTACGGAGGACGTCACACAATTACTAGGAAGTTTACAAGAATTAAAAGACATTTATAAAGATGTAAATTACGGTTACGAATATAAAGAGCCAATCACTGACGTAGAAAACAAAACAACGACAATCACTAGTGTATCAAAAATAGAAATGAGTGCTGAAACTTTGAAAAATATTTCAGACAAAATCTCAAGCATCAGAAATAATATCACTTTATAATGAATACAAACTCGATGAACAATCAATCGCTAAGATCTCTTATATTTTTTCTTCTTCTAACTGTTGGCAGTCAATTCAATTCTTTTGCCCAATGTGATACTATTGCAACTATCTGCGAAAAAAACATGGCTAAGAATTACCTTTCTGATGGACAAGAGTATCGTGCGCTATTAATTGAAGAAGAAACAGCAGAATTTCACTTGACTTTATATGGTAACAGTACATATCGGTTTGCTGCTTGCAGTGGCTTAAGCGAAGGTAATTTGATTTTCTCTGTTTACGATAAGGATAGAAATCCTATTTTCTCAAATAAAGATCACGCCATCAGCCCATATTGGGATTTCAAAGTAACCAACACACTGGATATTATAGTAGAAGGAAATCTTAATCTAGACAAACTAGGTTCCGGATGTGCTGTTTTACTAGTAGGATTTAAACCCTAGTATAAAACCAAACTTTTAAAAATGAAGGTCTTGAATAATTAGTTTCAAGGCCTTTTTTTTATTATTTTCATAGCGTCAAATGGGCCTCGATTTAAATCAACAAAATGAGTGAACGGATACTAAAAGCATTAATGCAACTATTTGCAATTGTGGCAAATGTTGGAGAAGACAATAAACTAGGTAGAGACTTTGTTGCTTTCTTTTTGAAGCAACAACTCAATCAAGAACTAGTCAATAAATACCTTGAGGTTTTTGATGAATTTGTTGAACAACAAAGCAGAAAAAAAGACGGATCTAAAGCAAGAAAAAGAACCTCAGTTAACTCTGTAAAAGTATTGGTGATTTGTACGCAAATCAATAAGGAGTTGACTCAAAAACAAAAGATATTTGTACTCCTTAAATTATTAGAGTTCGTTTATCTTGATGAAGATGTAGTGCCACAAGCATTAGAATTTGTAGATACAGTTGCAGATACATTTAATATAGAGCCCGAAGAATATAAGCGTTGTAAGTCCTTTATTGAGTCAGATGTTGATCACTCCATAGATTCTGAAGATTTCCTAATAGTAGGAAGCCAAGCTCCAGAGGCCAATTCAAAAACCAAGTTTATTCAAGCTGAAGGGCTAAATGGAAAATTGAGAATCCTTTTTGTAAAGAGTGTCAGAATGCTCTTTGTAAAATATTTAGGAACATCAGAATTACAGTTAAATGGACAGATTATTCTTCCTTATAAGATTTACATCCTCAACCAAGGATCAGCACTAAGAGGAAGTAAATTATCTACCATCTATTACAGTGATATTATTAGTAAGTTTTTGTCAGACACCAATGAGGAGCTTACAACTTTTACAGCTGATAACCTTACGTTTCAATTTAAAAATGGCAACATTGGACTTCATCCAATGTCATTTCAAGAAGAGTCAGGTGGGTTGATTGGAATTATGGGTGCCAGTGGTGCTGGAAAATCCACACTACTAAATGTATTGAATGGAAATTACGCACCAACAACTGGTGCAGTTAGAATCAATGGTTTTGATATCAATGACCCTGAAAATAAAGAGAAAATTGAAGGGGTTATTGGCTATGTTTCTCAGGACGATTTATTAATTGAAGAGTTAACCGTATTTCAAAACTTATTTTTTAATGCAAAGTTGTGTTTCGGAAATTTATCCGAGAAGCAATTAATTAGAATGGTGATTAAAGTCCTTAATTCACTCGGACTATATGAAACCAAAGATTTAAAAGTTGGTAGCCCAATGGATAAAACCATTTCCGGTGGTCAGCGAAAGAGAGTAAACATAGCTTTGGAGTTGATTCGAGAGCCAGCAGTACTTTTTGTTGATGAACCTACTTCTGGTCTATCTTCAAGAGATTCTGAAAACATCATGGATCTACTAAAGGAACTTTCATTAAGAGGAAAGTTAATCTTTGTGGTCATTCACCAACCATCTTCAGACATCTTTAAAATGTTTGACAAACTACTCATCTTAGACACGGGTGGTTATTTAATTTACAATGGAAATCCTGTTGATGCCATTATTTATTTTAAAACATTGGCCAATCAAGCCAATAAATCGGAAAGTGAGTGCGGGGAATGTGGAAATGTAAACCCTGAACAGATTTTTAATATAATAGAATCCAAGGTAATTGATGAATATGGAAATCTAACAGATAGTAGAAAAACCTCGCCTCCTGAATGGCAAGAAAGTTATAAAGAAAAGAATGAAGGCGGACCATTAGCTGCTATCAAAAATACTGAAAACCCAGTCATTACTTTCAAGATACCCTCTCTTTTCAAGCAGTTTAAAGTATTTTTAAAGCGAGACATTCTAAGTAAACTGACCAACAAGCAATACTTGTTGATCAACTTTTTAGAGGCTCCAATTCTAGCTTTTATTCTTGCGTTTATTGTGAAGTATAAAAATGTAGATGCCGCTTTAAATACTGGTTACATATTTAGAGAAAATGAAAACATCACCGCTTATATTTTTATGTCGGTAATTGTTGCTTTATTTATGGGACTAACAGTGGCCGCAGAAGAAATTATCCGTGATCAAAAAATTAGAAAACGGGAAAAGTTTTTGAACTTAAGTAAGGGAAGTTATTTATTTTCTAAGATCAGTATCATGTTCATTGTTTCTGCAATTCAAACGCTCAGTTTCGTTTTAGTAGGAAACTCAATCTTAGAAATTCAAGGAATGTATTTTGATTATTGGTTGATTCTTTTCTCCACATCCTGCTTTGCCAATATGTTAGGACTGAATATCTCCTCAGCCTTTAATTCGGCAGTCACTATTTACATTTTGATTCCTTTTCTGGTGATTCCACAATTGATTTTAAGTGGGGTGATTGTAAAATTCGAAAAGCTAAATCCTACTATCACAATACAAAACAAAGTCCCATGGAGCGGAGACATTATGGTGAGTAAATGGGCTTTTGAAGCACTTGCTGTTAATCAATTTAAAAATAACAAATTCAATAAAAACTTCTATTACGCTGATAAAGAGTTGAAAACTTACGGATTCAAGAAGAATTTTTGGATGGGTAGAATGAAGGAAAAGGTAAACTTCGTAGAAAGAAACCTAGCAGATAAAACTAAAAGAGAAGAAGTTATCAGCGGCATTGAATTATTAAAAAATGAAGTCATAAAGGTTCAAAAACTAGTTCCTGAAAATATATTTTCGAATCTTGACAAACTAAGTATTGAGCAAATTGATGGCCCTACAATCGAGCTATTAAAAGAGTATTTAACCGAACTGAATGATTTATTTATTGACCAATACAATAAACTAACTTCAGAAAAAGATAAAATTGTTGTAGCCTTAAATAAAACAGATGAGGATCGAGAGGCATTTATAAAATTAAAGGATGACTATACCAATGAATCATTAACTGACTTGGTAACTAATAAAAATGATTTGAATAAAATTATTGAGTGGAATAATAAATTGGTTCAACATTCCAATCCTGTATTTAAAGATCCAGATGGATTTAGAGCTCATTTTTTCGCTCCATCAAAAGAGCTTTTTGGACAGAAAATAACTACCTTTTCTGCAAACCTTTTAGTGATCTGGCTTTTCTCAATTGGTTTAGCCATCACTCTATATTTTGATTTATTGAAACACCTGTTAGATTGGATAGAAAAGCAATTCTCAAAAGTTAAATTCGCCAAGTAGCACCAAACTTTTACCCACAGAAAAAGCTCCTTAAAACAATTTATTAAGGAGCTTTTTTTGTGTTTTAAATTAGAAGAGTATTACTCTTCCATTTCTACCATTTTAAAAGGAATGTTAATGATCGCTTGGTAATCTTCACCTGCTTCTAACATATCTTCATCGTCTTCTTCGTAATACCAGTTAATCACCGTCTCACTGCCACCGCTATTGATTTTTTCTAACTTTTTAAACACATCCAAAATACATTTAGATGAACTGGTATTAAAATACTCTAATTGAATCCGAACTGAAGTACTTTGTTTAGGAGTACTTGAGTATTCTTCTAATTTATCAATTAGCGGCTTATAAAATTCAATAGAATTTTCAGGAATTGAACGGCCTTTGATTAATAATGAACCTTCCTCTAAACTAAATTCAATTGTTGGGGTTTTTGGTGTACCCTCTATTGTTAAATTTTCCATTTTCTCTACTTTTTAATATTCTCCAATCTTAACCAAAAGGCTATAGAACGTATATTTATCGTCTAATTTTTTAAAATCATATTCTAATTTGTGAGCAGACTTTCGAGCGATGTCTATCATTCCAAGACCACCGCCACCTTTCTCTGACATCATTCCGTTATTCAGTACTTCCTTATAAAAATCTTTGAGTTCATCAGGCTCTAGAGAATTAATTTTATCAATTCTTTCTCTTAAACCATCCACATGATTGTTATCCATGTAGTTTCCTGTACATATTAAATAAGACTCCTCTGATTTTCCAATCACAAATATGACTGAAGAAACGTCTTCATTTCCTACTAAACCAGGATTTTCAGAGATATGATGATAAAGATTTTGCAAAGCTTCTACCAATACATTATAGACTTTCTTTCTAATCTTCGATGGTTCATCTAATTTATCCATCTTAGATTCTACAATCTGCAACACTGATGTCACTAACTCTGAGGAAACGTCGCCTTTGTAAGACAATATTATATCGTCTTGTTTCATAAGGCTATAAAAGTTGTACAAGTCTATATCCATCCCAACTAGGTGTGCTACTTCATAATAAATTTCTCAACTTTTTGCTGAAAAACAACAATCGCAATACAGCAATTATTTACAGTGCTAATATAATGCATATTGTGACACAAAAAAAAATAAATTTAAGTAAATAACCTATTATTATTTCAAAAAAAATAATAATCCCTTAAATGTTAAAATTAGGAGACCTTGTGAATCTAGTTTATTTACTTTTGCGTTCCTAAATTGATCCAAATAAAGGCTTAATATGATAAATAAAGAATGGTTTAAAGATTGGTTTGACTCTCCCTATTATCACTTACTTTACCAAAGTCGTGATGAGGAAGAAGCACATCTTTTTATTCAACGATTAATAGATCGATTTTCCCTTAAACGCGGGTTAAGGATAATTGACATCGCCTGTGGGAAGGGCCGTCACTCTAAATTTATCAGCACACTGGGATTTGATGTCACAGGTATTGATTTATCCGCCGAAAGTATTGTATATGCTCAAAAAGATGAAAGTTCGAGCCTTCATTTTGCGCGTCATGACATGCGAGAAGTCTTCAAACCAGGCTATTTTGATGTTGCGTTAAATCTATTTACTAGCTTTGGATACTTTGAGAACGAGGCTGAAAATAAAAAAGCGATTCAATCCATGGCCGGCAATTTAGTCAACAATGGTTATTTGGTTATTGACTTTCTGAATGTTAAAAAAGTCATTTCTAATTTACCAGTCAAAGAGGAGAAGACTATAGAAGGTATCACATTTAACATTAATAAGTTTCTTGCTAAAGGTTATATCACAAAAGAAATCGAATTTTCTGATGAGGACGAGCAGTATCATTTTACAGAATATGTTAAAGATATCAGGCTCTCCCAATTTCAAGAGTATTTAAATGAATCAGGGTTAGAGATTCTACATACCTTTGGAAATTACCACCTTGAACAATTTGAAGAAAACAATTCTGATCGATTAATATTAATTTGTAAAAAAATCAATTAAATGACTACATGGGCTGTTCTTCTTTTGTTTTTAAGTTCTGCAATTAGCGGAATCGCAATGGTTTGGTTTAAACCAAATGGCACAAAAAACATTAAGCTTTTACTTTCTTTTAGTGGTGCTTTTTTAATGGCCATTTGTTTTCTTCACTTGCTTCCTGAGTTATTTACAAATGCTCCAAAAGAAGTCAGTTTATTCCTCTTAATTGGATTTTTTATGCAATTGCTACTCGATTACTTTTCGGGTGGCATTGAGCATGGGCATATGCATGTTCATCACAACCATGTGAAAAAATTTCCTTTTTTGGTTTTCTTGAGTTTGTGCTTCCATGCATTTGTTGAAGCAGCACCTGCCTTTCATTTTCATGAAGGGGATCATAGCCACGAAGTGTCTCCACTTTTGATTGGCATATTACTACATAAAATTCCAATCTCTATTGTTTTAGCTAGCCTTTTATTGGCCAATCAAATCAAAAAAATAAATGTAGTCATCGCACTAATAATCTTTTCCTTGATGGCTCCCTTGGGCGGATATCTAGGCCATTGGTTGAGCCACAACGACCAATTTGCCAATCTATTTCCATACCTAATGGCGCTTGCAGTTGGAATTTTATTGCATATTGCAACTACCATTTTATTAGAGACCAGCGAAAATCATAAATTCAGTAAAATGAAAATAGTAAGTATTTTAGTCGGAGCTATACTGGCCATAATAGCGACCTATTAAACTCTTGTTTATTAAAGATTTTTAAGTTTTTTTTCTTTCATTTAGAACCCTCATTAGTTAACTTTGTTGTCAATAAAAATAAATCATAAAAACAATATAAAATGGCAGTATTAGTCGGAAAAAAAGCACCTCACATTTCAGCAAGTGCAGTTGTAAATGGTGAAGAAATAGTAGAGAATTTTTCATTGGATCAGTATTTAGGGAAAAAGCATGTTGTATTATTCTTTTATCCTAAAGATTTTACTTTCGTTTGTCCCACTGAATTACATGCATTTCAAGCAAAATTAAAAGAGTTCGAAGATAGAAATACAGCAGTTGTTGCTTGTTCTACTGACACAGAGATGTCTCACTGGGGGTGGTTGCAGGTAGCTAAAGACAATGGTGGTATTCAAGGAGTAACTTACCCAATCATTGCAGATACAAACAAAACGATAGCCACAAACTTTGATGTTTTAGCTGGAGAATGGGACTACAATGACGAAGGTCAAATGATGGCTCACGGCGAAATGGTAGCTTACAGAGGTTTATTCTTAATCGATAAAGAAGGAATCGTAAAGCATCAGATCGTAAACGACTTACCTTTAGGTAGAAATGTTGATGAGGCCATAAGAATGGTTGATTCATTGCAGTTTTTTGAAGAAAAAGGTGAAGTTTGTCCAGCGAACTGGTCAAAAGGAAAAGAAGGAATGAATGCAACTCATGACGGTGTTGCTTCATACTTATCAGCCAACTAAATATAAAATAGATAATGAGTCCTAACTTTCGAGTTAGGACTTTTTTTATGCGGGTATTTATCGAATTAGTAGAAAACTTCCTGAGAATTCTTCAAACAGTCCGTCTGGTTTCAAACTGTATTTAATCGAATAAACATAATTTCCGGGAGGTGATATTTTACCACCAAAAGTTCCATCCCATTTCTGATTTTGATCTCTTGTTTCAAATAACAATTGCCCCCAACGGTTATAAACTTGAAACTTATAATTGACATAATCACATTCATAAGTGGTTCCAAACTGTTCATTATGACCATCACCATTAGGAGAAAACGCATTGGGCATAAAAATATCACATTCACAATTTCTATAATCAATCCGAATTGTATCTGAATCAGTTCCGCAAATATTAGATGCATATACAGAATAGGTCCCAGGATCTTCTATAATATATCTCGACTTTTCAGAGCCATCTTGCCACAAATAATCCACATAATTAGGAGCCAAATATATTACATGGTCATCTCCAAAACACATGACCTTATCTTCCCCAAAATTTAACTTAGGTGCTTTAATAAATGTCACATTTATGGTATCTGCTGCGGCGCATCGTCCAACATTTGCTGTAACCGAATAATTACCTGTCTTTACAACAAGGAGTTTCGCATTTCTTGAACCATCTTGCCAACGATACGATGCATTCGAAAAAGTAGCATCTAGTATTAAAGAATCTGTACTACAGATTAATGTATCATTTCCAAAATCAACAGTAGGAGTCGTGGAAAAAATAATATTAACAGAATCTACTTTTACGCAACCATCTTTAGAAACCTTTACCCAATAAAGTCCTGATTTAGTAATTGTATATATCGGTTGTGAAGAATTATCTTGCCACAAATAGGTAGCTCCTGCAAAGGTGACATCATAAATAACCTCATCACCCTCACACTCTATTTTATCCTCTCCAAGTGAAATGGAGGAAATTTCGCTGTAAGTTACTCCTATCGTATCTCTTGCCACACATGTTCCCAAAGTTACCTCCACCCAATATTCTCCGGTTTTATTGACAGATAAAGTAGAGTTAGTTGACCCATCTTGCCATTTAAAGGTGGCGCCATTTGTCGTAATTTTCGAATCAAGAGTTATTGCTCGTTGATTACAAACTGTAGTGTCGTTTCCCAAATCTATAACGGGCTTGTTATACTTAGTTACAGTCACTGTATCCTTGGTGGTACAGCCATCTGCTGTAACCTCCACCCAATAAATTCCTCCTTCTGAGATTGATAAAGTAGGTGAAGTTGAATTGTCATTCCACAAATAAGTGGCACCAGCGTAAGTAACATCTAAAACCATTTGATCTCCATCACAAATCACTTTATCGCCACCTAATGTCACCGTTGGACTTTGATTGTATGTGATGGAAACAGAGTCACGAACGGTACAACCGTTTGTGGTCACATCTACCCAATAAATTCCCGTGTTAGTCACAGAAAAGGTGGAACCTTTTGAATTATCTTGCCACGAGTATGTTGAAACATTATTCGTTTGGGTTGCATCTAAAACATAAGGGATCTGACTACAGAAGACAGTATCAACACCTAAATTAACTTTGGGAGCAGGTCTTTCAGTCACATTAAAATTCTCTCTTGATTTGCACCCTCCTCTATCGTAGGCTACCCAATAAATTCCAGGTTGACTTATCTGATAATTAGGAGATGTAGTGTTATCAAACCATTGATAAGAATAACCCGCTTTTCTAACGTTCAGATCTAAAATAGATCCTTCACAATAAAATGTATCAGTATTCAAAGTTACTGGTGAAGTATATTGAAACATTGACCTAATATTATTGCTTCTCCAACCTCCGATTACATAACCGAGATTACCTATTACAAAAGCCGAAGCATTTGAACGGTCTCCTGAAGTAAAACCGCAGATCGATTGCCAAGTATTTTGTGCAGGAAAATAACGATAGTAGTCTCCCTGGTCTAACCCTGATCCCAATTGATATCCTCCTCCTGTGACTAATTCACTATTTACGACAAATGACATGGCGTTTAATCTTCCAGGACCGGGCAAGCTAGCCAGTTGAACCCAAGTATTTGTAACAGGGTTATATTTCCAAAGGTCATCAAAATCATTAATATAATTATGGCCCAAACCAATATAAATTTCATTTCCGATGGCTTCGGCTATTCCCTCGCTCCTTGCACCTATTGGAAAGTTATTTATTTGTCGCCAAGTGTTTGTAGCCGGATTGTATTCATAAAACTCATTAAATGGTCCAACTCCGGACTGATTCCCCCCAATTACATATCCAAGACCATTCACGGAAGTTGCCTTTGCTCCTGCACCACCAACTCCCGGATAGTCTGCAATTTGACTCCAAGTATCAGTTAATGAATTATATTTATACATGTTCGTGTAGGTCACAGCACCATTCCAACCTAAACCAACGTAAGCATCAGTTCCAATTGTAAAAGAAGTTCCTAATCTTCGTCCTGTGCCCGGGAAATTAGCTTTTTGAGTCCAACCATTAGTGATATTGTCATACTCCCATAGTTGGGTAGAATTGGTCACACCATTTGATCCATTTACTATATATCCTTTATTACCAATATCAAAACCTGTACTACTTCTCATCCCATTCCCAGGATAAACTGTCCTAGTAATCCATGATTGCCCATAAGAATTCAATCCAATAAAGAGATGGACAATAAAAATTAGATATGCAAGGCTCCGATTAGGCATTGATTTGGTAAAACGATTTAATTAGATCTTTGTTGTTTCTCAATTTCTTAAACTTAACAATTAAGTCTAAATTATGTGCTAAAATTAAGACGTATCACAACAAGAAAGCGTCCACTAGTAAAAAAATAAAAACTAGAGAAATGAATTTATCTCACTAAAGTTAACGTTCCGTTGTATGTAAATCTACTTTGTGAATAAGGGTTAGTGTATTCAATGATATAAAAGTAAGTTCCCGTAGGTGCTTTATAACCTCCAATTCTGCCATCCCAGTATATATATTGATTTTCTGTTGTATAAACATTTTCTCCCCAACGATTAAAAATATTCATTTTAAAAGTGGTAATTGGACAATCTATGTTCGTTTCAAAAACATCATTCACTCCATCATCATTTGGACTAAAAACATTCGATACATTATCAAAACAATCACATTCTATAAATTGAACTTGCGCAGTATCAGAGATAGTTCCACATTGATTAGATACTTGAACAAAGTAGATTCCATCTTTATTAATATTATACTTGGAGTCCGAACTTCCATCTTGCCATAAATAAACTGACTCCTCATTAAAGGCATCCAATAATAACCTCTCATTTGCGCACAATATGGTATCCATAAAGTTCAAGAAAGGCACATCAATATATTTTAGATTAATCGTATCTCGGGTCGTACATCCGTTCGCCGTAACATCCACCCAAATTGAACTCGATTGCACAAAAGATTGAATAGGGTTAACCGAATCATTACTCCATAAGTATGATGCTCCGATAGCAGTTACATCTAGTGTGAGTACCTCATTTTTACAGAGTAAAGTGTCATTTCCTAAATCCACAATTGGATTTGGTAAATAAGTTACTGTAATAGAATCTCGAGTAGTACATCCATTCACTGTCACATCGACCCAATAAATTCCAGCTTGAGTGATTGTTTGCGTTGCTAAAGTGGAATTATTTTTCCAACCGTAGCTTCCGCCTGCAATAGTGGCATCAAGAAGTAAAGTCTCACCTAAACACAAAGCGGTGTCGTTTCCGAGATTAACTAAAGGTGGCGTGAAATAAGTCACTTCGATAGAATCTCGAGTAGTACAACCATTCACCGTCACATCTACCCAATAAATTCCGGTTTGAGTCACTGTAAAAGTTCCAAGTGTAGAATTGTCTTGCCATAGGTAAGCTCCTCCTGCATTAGTGGCAACTAATAAAAGTGCACTATTATCGCAGAAGTTAGTATCATTTCCTAAATCCACTATTGGATTTGGAAAATAGGTTACTGTAATAGAATCTCGAGTAGTACAGCCATTCACTGTCACATCGACCCAATAAATTCCGGCTTGAGTGATTATTTGCGTTGCTAATGTGGAATTGTTTTTCCAACCGTAACTTCCACCTGCTGTGGTGGCATCAAGAAGTAATGTCTCACCAGCGCATAAAGTGGTATCGTTTCCGAGATTTACAATAGGAATACTATACTTCACATTAATTGAATCTCTAATGGTACAGCCATTTACTGTCACATCTACCCAATAAGTTCCTGTTTGAGTTACTGTAAAGGTTCCAAGAGTAGAATTATCCTGCCAAAGATAGGATCCACCTGAAGTAGTCACATCAAACAAAAGTGGATCATTATTACAAAGAATCGTATCATTCCCAAGAGAGACTAAAAATGGCTGTGTACTGGTATAAGTAAATAAAGTACTTAAGTTAGATTGTATAGCTCCGTTGGTGCCTGAAGTACTACCATAGTTTGTGTTAAAACAAGATACTAATGGACTTGTAGCGATCCCACCAAGTCCACCTGAAGAACTCATATTAGTATTTCCTAGTATCGATGAATTTGAATACTTAATATATCCACCACTACCTCCACCTCCGGTACCAACACAAGAACCTCCATTAGTCATATCTCCTCCATCTCCTCCATTTGCGCTCACGATAAGAGTTCCTTGAACTATTGAAAAATCAAGCATTATAGCACCTCCTGCTCCTCCACCTCCAGCTCCATCACTACCAGAACTTCCAGCAGATTCTCCATTACTTGAAATGGTTTTATTATTGGCTATTACAACATTTGATTTTAGAAAAATGATTCCTCCTCCTGCTCCTCCATCAGAGCCATTTGGACCATTAGAGTCACCTCCACCTCCACCACCACCTAAAAACACTTTGGTTGAAGATAAAGTATATGGTAAAATTTCTCCACCAATCCCGCCAATTGCAGCTGGACTAGGACAATTAGAGAATTCATTTCCTCCTTTCCCTCCAAATCCTGCATTGCTACCTCCTCCTCCGCCAGAATTATGACTATTACCACCACCGCCACCATTAGCGACATGTCCCCTTCCATAATTCTGTATAATTGGATTAATAGTAATCCCTTCACCTTTCTCGCCACCATTAAAGTTTCCAAGTGGTGCAAAGTAATTTGTTCTGCCACAGCTGCTAGAACTGAATGAATAACCCGCTCCTGAATAAGTTAATCCTTTCCTAAAACCGCATGACTCTAACTCAATATTTCCATTTAAAATTAAGGTATCAATAACATCTAATGCTAAAATTCCACCTTCGTTACCATCCCATTTCTTTGCAGTTAACCGATTACTAACATTCACTTTAGAAAAAGTTGGTATCGTAACGACCTGAACTGATGAAGCTGTCGAATAACTTTTGGTTAGGCTTCCAGAGATAACTATAAAATTACTTCCAACTGATCGAATTTTTGCAAATTCATAGTTTCCTGCATCATTTAAACTTATAATATCACCATAAGTACTCGTGTTAGATGAATTAATTGTAGCCCCTTGCATCTGAATAATTAAAAGGTTATCAATTTGACTAAACCCCGTTGTATCAGAAACAACTAATGTATCACTACATGGCGAAGAAATTATCTGAGTTACTTTTGCATATTCATTTATGATCCCTGAGATTGTATTTGAATTTGGGACATAATTAACTATTATAGAATCTCTTGTTGTACATCCATTTAAAGTTACATCAACCCAATAAACACCGGCCTGAGTTACAGTAAAAGTTCCCAAAGTTGAATTATCTTGCCACAGATAAGTCCCACCAATGGTAGTCACATCTAAATTTAATACACTGTTGTTGTATATACTAGTATCATTACCAAGATTTATATTTGGTGGAGTGGCGTATGTCACCGATATTGAATCTCTAGTAGTGCAACCATTCACTGTTACATCGACCCAATAAATTCCAGTTTGGGTAATTGTAAAAGTTGATAATGTTGAATTATCTTGCCATAGATAGGTTCCACCTGCAGTAGTGGCATCTAAAAAAAGTGAACTGTTATCGCAGAAAATAGTATCATTTCCTAAATCCACAATTGGATTTGGTAAATAAGTTACTGTAATAGAATCTCGAGTAGTACATCCATTCACTGTCACATCTACCCAATAAATCCCAGCTTGAGTGATTGTTTGCGTTGCCAATGTGGAGTTGTTTTTCCAACCGTAGCTTCCACCTGCTATGGTGGCATCAAGAAGTAATGTCTCACCTATACAGAGAGAAGTATCATTTCCTAGATTAATAGCCGGGGTTGGAAAATAAAATACTTCAATGGAATCTCTAACTGTACATCCATTCACAACTACATCCACCCAATAGATGCCAGGCTGGGTTATAGTTTGTGTCGCCAAAGTGGAGTTGTTTTTCCACAAATAGGTTCCTCCAAGAATTAGTTTATCAACAAAAAGACTTTGAGACCCACACAATACGGTATCCATATAAGTTGAAGTTAAAGGAAAATAACTCCATAGATCTTTCAAATAATTTGTACCTCCGGCCCTTCCCGCAAAAACAAAACCCTGGTTATCCGCAACAAATCCAGTAGCATTGGAACGGCCAACTCCTGGAAAATTACACAAGGTAGTCCATGTATTTAATGCAGGGTTAAACTCATAGTAGTCATTTAACACAGCACCAGATAGTCGATGACCACCCCCAACATAGGCGGTTCCGTTTATGACGAAAGATATTGGCTGCAATCTTGGAACTCCGGGAAATGAATTAATCTGTAACCAAGTACTATTATTAGGATTATATCTCCAAATATCTTTATAATCAACAGAGTTATTGTGTCCAAATCCAAAATAAAGAAATCCTCCTAAACTAAAAGCTTCACCCCCAGTTCTATTGGTGAAAGGAAAATTGCCCAGAGAAGTCCAAGTGTTTGAAATCGGATTATACTTCCATAAGTCTCTATGAAGAGATGCGCTCCCTTGCCCTCCTGCACCAATATATGCTTCTCCATTGTGCACTACACAGAAAGAAGCCCTACCTCCGGATCCCGGATAAGGAGCCACTAATGTCCAACTATTTAAAGTTGGGTTATATTTATACATTGAGCTATTTGAAGACCCACCACTGGTACTCCATCCTAACCCAACATAACCATCGCCGCCTATTTCAAATGCGATTGCTGCTTCCCTTCCTGCTCCGGGAATAGGGGCTATAGTCGACCAAGTTTTAGTTACAGAATTATATGATTCAAAATCATTCAAATAACTTCCATTAAAACCTGTGCCTAAATATGCTGTATTTCCAATAACGAATGAAACAGGATTTTTTCTAGCTGAAAAAGTAGGACTAACTTCTTGATTCCATCTTTGAGCTACCAGCAAGGTAGAAACCAAAAAAAAGGATAATGAGAACAGGAGTAATTTTAATTTCATAAGCTTATATAATACCTACCCTCCGATAGAAACTCTGACTTTCTGAGTATAAGCTCGCAAAGCTTTTGGAAATGGGATATTTTCCTTTTGCATCTCGTTTTGAATCCAGATTGCTGCCATCACATGTGTAAGCTGCTCTCCTTCATCATCACCTTCTACTACTATTTCAGGTTTATTTTCCTCTAAAATAGCATTTTCTGCGCTTTCTAGTTCACTTAGTGTGTGATTTTCTACTAGTTTTTTTATTATTGGAATCTTCATATTTACAGCTTTTCAATTAATGAAACGACCACGTCCTCTTTACTCGTAGCAGTTCCTTCTACTAATTTGCCATTCTTGAAAATGGCGAAAAATGGCAAATTGTCTACACCAGCAGCTGCTCTTGCTATTTCATTCTCTTCTGCGTTTACTTCTAAAAATGAAACGTCTGCATATTTCTCGTCGTTAGATAGTCTCTTAAATTTAGGAGCAAACAGTTTGCATGAGCCACACCAATCTGCATAATACTTAATGATTACATTTTCCTTGTTTGATACATTCTCTTCCCAACTTTGGTCGGTAATTTTTTCTACTGCCATAATTTCTAATTTTATATCGTTTTTGCTTTGTTCCAATATTCATCCATTTCAGCCAATGTCATTTCTCCCATCACTTTTCCATCTTTGGCCGATTCTACTTCTAGGTACTGAAACCGTTTTATAAATTTTTTGTTTGTCTTTTCTAACGCATCTTCCGGATTAACACCTAAGAATCGCGCATAATTAATGATTGAGAACAATACATCGCCTAACTCGTCCTCTACTTTCTCTTTCGGAGAATTGGCTTCAACCTCCACCTTCAGTTCAGCTAACTCTTCTTCTACTTTCTCATAAACTTGCTCTTTCTTCTCCCAATCAAATCCAACTCCTCGGGCTTTATCTTGAATTCGAATCGCCTTAATTAAAGCTGGTAAAGAACGAGGGACGCCTTCCAATACGGACTTATTCCCTTCTTTTAACTTTAGCTTCTCCCAATTATCTAATACTTCCCGTTCATCTTTCACGACTACATCTCCATATATGTGTGGATGTCTGTGAATCAACTTTTCACAAATTCCATTCAATACATCTGACACATCCCAACCATGGCTTTCTGACCCAATTTTTGAGTAAAAAACCAAGTGTAAAAACAAGTCACCTAGCTCTTTTTTAACTTCCGGATAATCCTCATCGTGAATTGCATCTACCAGTTCATAGGTTTCTTCTACGGTTAGGTGTCGAAGCGTTTGCATGGTTTGCTTCTTATCCCACGGACACTTTTCTCTCAAGTCATCCATGATGTCAAGCAATCGTTTAAATGCCTCTAGTCGTTTATCCATAACTCAATTTTGTGCAAAAATACGCACCTCCAATGGGATTAAAAATTTAAGCTTCATTTTTTATACTTTTGAGGGACCAACTATTATTGATGAAACAACTTTCCCTTTTAATTGTACTTTTTCAGTTTTTAACCCTCTTCGCCCAAGAAGAGATAAAAAAATATCCCTTTACTGTTGGTACTCGAGCGCAATATGGGTTTATTTTGAACCATTCTGAAACAATGGAGTTCATTACTAGACAACATATTTCTGCTTTTGAACTCTATTTTGAAAAAAACACACTAGGGGAGAAAAATTGGGAAAGCGAATACAATCTACCCAAATGGGGAATGGCATTTTATGCTGCTCATTTAAATCAATATTTAGGAAATGGATATGGAATTCATCCATACATTTCTATCCCTATCATTAAAAAAGTGAATTTCAATCTTGATTTTAGGATGGGGGCCGGTATCGGATATATTTCCAATCCTTTTGATGAAACTGAAAATTTTAAAAATGTGGCCATTGGATCGAATATCAATTCATTTTTAACCTTAATGATGGACTCTTATGTTAGTCTGACAGATCGAATGAATTTACACGCGAATATTTCTTTTACCCACTTCAGTAATGCCGCATTTTCTAAACCAAATTTGGGTATCAATATTCCTACAGTTGGACTTGGATTGGCTTATGACATTGGTGATATCCAAGTAATCGACCCAATTGAAAAAGCTGAATTCAACCGAAAAGTGAACCCCATCAAATTATCCATTCGCACAGGATTTGGCATTAGTGAAACCTCTGCTGTATTGGACAAAAAGTATCTCTCAGGAATCCTTTCCATTGCTGCTGAAAAGCAAGTGACTTCCAAAAGTAAATTGGGATTAGAATCAAATTTATTTCAAAGTGGCGCTTTAGTGAAGGAATTAGAAGCATTAGGCGACACCGTTAATAGTGACCTTGGAGCTATGCAAATCGGGATAGGTGCTTCTCACACATTGACTTTTGATCGTTTGGGATTGTACCTTCAACTTGGAGTTTACTTGAAATCGAAATACAAAGAAGAAGGAAACTCTTACCGAAGGTTGGGATTGATTTATACTTTTGAAAACAAATTAAGCACTCATTTAATTCTTAAAACTCATGCCTTTAAAGCAGAATATTTAGAATTTGGAATAGGATATACTTTATGAAAAAAATAGCACTCTACTTATTCCTTTCTGTCATTCTTCTTTCTTGTGAGAAAGAACACATGGGCGATTGCTTCACTTCTACAGGTTCAGTAAAGAGTGAATTTAGACCATCAGGAGATTTTCAAATCATAGAATTAGACGATCGGATTGATTTGGATTTGATCTGGGATTCTATTTCGTCAATTAAAGTAGAAGCAGGCAGCGGAGTCATTGATAATATCATTACAGAAATAAAAAACGGACAGCTTTCTATACGGAATGAGAACAAATGCAACTTTGTAAGGAGTTACAAAAAGAAGATTAAAGTAACCGTTACTAGCAATACATTTAATGAAATCACATATCGTGGATCGGGGGAAGTCAATTGTTTGAATACATTAAAGCCTGCCATTTTTAAAGTGGATTGTTGGGAGTCTAGCGGTGATTTGAACCTCAACTTTGAAAGCGATGAGAGCTATCTTAAAATACATACCGGTCCATCTGTTATTAAGGCAGCTGGAAAAAGTAAACAGTCTATTTTGTACCTCGGTGGAGTTGGACTGATCAAAGCTGAAAATTTAGTAGCAGAAAGAGGTTTTGTAGTCAATGCTCATACAGGAAGTATTCACACTCGAGCGGTTGAAAAACTAGAAGTATTCTTGGAAAGTAATGGAGATGTTTATTCTTATGGTGTTCCAAATGAACTTTCGGTTACAAAGACTGGGAAAGGGAATTATATACAGCGGTAAGTAATTATGAAACTAATCATTCTCTTTATTTTAAACTTCAGCTATGGAAATCTGTTTAGTCAAACTGAAGTAGAATTTTATAAAGACTTTTCTGATAAATTTAGTTTTTCTGATTACCAAATAAATAAGAAGTGTGAACTAGGAATAATTTCTGATACGATAATTTGGAATGATCTGAAAAAGTTACCAAATTATCTAAAAAGAGACTTAGAAAAACAGTTTAAAGACGAATCAAATCAATTTCTTAGTTGTTACAGATATTTAAAATGGGGGTGTGGTACTGCGTGTCAAATGTTTGCAGTTGTGGATTATCATACAGGAGAAATACTTGATGTCTTAAATTCATCTTTAGGAATCGAATTAAAACTTAATAGTCAACTCGTGATATTAAATCCACCTTCTGACAATATAATGGATAAAAATTATAGAAAAACATTTGGAGATCCAGTCGCATATGAATTCAAAAATGGAAAGTTCATAGAAATAAAAAATTAATCCAACCTAAGATCAACAAACTAACTATTAATATCCTAAAAAAACTCACTTTTATTAGCCATAAAATCTGCGTGATTATTTTATTATATTAAACATTCATTAAAAGCCAATTCCTAGCTTTTACTCATTTTGCAAACTGAAAGTACTAATTTTATATATCTCACTCCAAAAAGAATAATTAATTGCAAATATCCAATGAGAAATACTTTAATAATATTTTTTTGCTTTATCTCTATTACAACTCTTGGACAGGATGTCAATTATGAAATAGAAGCACTTGAGTATTACATTAATAAAATTGAAACAGATAGTATTTTCAAACAGGAATGTGATTGTTCAAACAACAATTACAAAGTTGGAACAACTCTCCATGTCTATAATTCTAGTTACCAAGAAATAGACCCTGAAATAGCATTAAAAAGTCTTCAACTTGCATGGTTTGATTCATTAATTTGGACTAGCTTAGATTTTGAAAAAGTTAAAATTCAAAATACTTCTGGATTAAAACGAATTGAGTTAACAGAAAACCCTAAAGACTTTAATTCTAACCATTATTTAATTAGATTTTCAGAAAGACTTAAATATAAAAATTTAACTTTTGTCGAATTCAACATTAAAAGTGATATAAATTGCTCAGGTATAAACTACTACTTCCTATTTAACAAAACAGATGTTATAGAAAAATATAAGATAAAAATATGGTGCGACTCTCCAGGATAAAATGTTTACTATTTGTTCACTGATGTTTTCATAAATCAATGGATATTCCATATCAAAACTAAAATAAATCCCATCCCAAATAAGCTTAAAAAACACTCATTTCCTTACCCAAATAAACAGCTTTGCTTAAATTTGCAGATAAAATAAAATCTCATGAAAGTATTTTTGATTTCAGTTGTATTTTTAGCCCTTGGTTTTGCAGGAATTGCTGTAAAGTTACTCTTCAAAAAGAATGGAAAATTTGCAGGAACTTGTGCTAGCAACAATCCAATGTTGCAAGAAGAAGGCGCTTCTTGTGGAGTTTGTGGCGCTCGCCCTGAAGAGAAATGTAAAGCGTCAGACGATTAATCCTCAATCATTTCCAATTTAGACTTTAAGCCCTTTGTTTGAAAGGTTTTGAATTTGCCCGTGCTGTCTGAATAGATTAAAAAAGCATCCAAAGCTGGATTGCTTTTCAAAAACTCGATGGATTTTTCCAATCCCATCACCATAAAGCAGGTGGCATACGCATCTGCTGTCATAGCATCGTCGGCCACAACTGATGCACTCAACAAACTGTGACGAACTGGATATCCATTTTCAGGATTAATGGTGTGAGAATACTTAATCCCATCTTCTTCATAAAATTTACGGTAGTTTCCTGAAGTTGCCAATGCCTTTCCGTCTAACGACAATACTGCACTCAATTCTCTAGTTTCAGCATTCTCAACTGGCTTATCAATTCCCAATCGCCAAACCTCATTGTTTTCATTCACTCCTTTAGCCACCACTTCTCCACCTAACTCTACCATAAAATCTGTGATGGAATTCGCTTTCAAGAAATTGGCCAACAAATCAGCTGAATACCCTTGTGCAATGGCATTAAAATCCAACATGGCTGATGAATCGTCTTTTGTTACTGTATTTCCTTGAATGGTAAAATGAGCTCGTCCTACAAATTGCATCAAACTGTCAATTAGCGCTGAATCTATTTTAGCTTTGTTTTGAAACCCCCATCCCCATGCATTAATCACAGGAGCCAACGTTACGTCAAAAGCGCCATTCGTTTTTTCTTGCACTTCAAACGACTTATTCAACACCGCTAAAAACAAATCGTCTACCTCAACGGATAACTTTTGCGAATTCAATTCACTAATCAATGAAGTCGGCAAATAAGTGCTCATCGATTCATCTATCTTTTTCAGAATGGAATCCATTTGGACTTTGAAGTCTCGTTTTTGAGCATCCAAATATTTGATGTGATAAGTGGTTCCTTGCGCTTCCCCTTCTAAATATACAAGTGAATTATCGGATGAACTTTCTTTCTCTTCAGGTTGGTTACACCCAACAATCGATAGTATCGCAAAAGCTACGAATAGTATTTTCTTCATTAATCTAAAATTTCCCAAGTGTGGTCTGAAAGTAATTTTGCTTTTGCCACAAAGGTTTTAAAGCCTCCCATTCTTCCCCATTGGTCGGGTGCAATCATGGACAACAAATCTTTACCGGATTCTCTTTTGTAGAAAAAGTAAGTATGTCCCACGATGGGTTTAAACCCCATCTCCGATTTATAAATCTGCTCAGATATTTCTACTCTACTTTTTAATTTATTGGCTTGCTTGATCAACAATTCCATTTGATCATAAATCTGCTTCATCTGCGTATTCGTTTGCTCTGCCATCGCTGACATAGCCGTCGACTTGATTCGCTCTTTATCATCCGGAAAGATGACTGCCGAACTCACATTGTGCGCATAAGGTAGCGTGCTCGGTGTCTCTGTGATTTTATCTTTGTCTATTGGATTGTGTGTCCTTCTCTCGCTCATCTTTATTTCCAGTTTTCTGCTCTCGTAAATACAGGTTTATCTGAAGTAGACAATTCTTGATTGAATCTGTACCCTTCGTAATCAAACCCTTTCAAATCTTCTGCGTGAGCAATTTTATTTTTTATGATGTAATTACTCATCATTCCTCTTGCTTTTTTTGCATAAAATGAAATGATTTTCAATTTCCCATTTTTTTCATCTTTAAACTCAGGGCTAATAATTTCGCCGTCCACTTCTTTTGATTTTACCGCTTTAAAGTACTCATTGGAAGCCAAATTCACCAACACTTTCTCTTGGTGACCTTTCAGTGATTCATTGATGGATTTTGTGATTTTATTGCCCCAGAAATCATATAAATTCTTTTTGGTTCCGATTTTTAAATCCGTCCCCATTTCTAATCGATAAGGAAGAATTAAATCCAAAGGACGCAGCAATCCATACAACCCCGACAAAATGCGCAAATGCTCTTGGGCGTATTCCAAATCAGTTTTTGAAAAATTAGTAGCGTCCATTCCTATATAAACATCACCTGTAAAAGCAAGCACAGCTTGTTTGGCTTGCTCATTCACAGCTGATGGAAACTCCCAAATTTGATTTCTTTCATAGTTCAACTCCGCTAAATTGTCGCTGATACTCATTAAATCCTTCAATTTCTTTTTAGATTGAGCACTGAGTTTCTTCATAATCTGTTCCGACTCATTTTGAAAAACACTTTCGGAATGAATATCAAATGGAGGTTTTGTTTCAAAGTCCAATGACTTTGCTGGAGAAATAATGTGAATCATAGAAATTTATATTTACTTCAAATTTAACCAAAGTGATCCTAAATTGTTCTAGACATCCCAGAAAATAGGTTAAGATTTTTATCCCTTTGATGAGAAAATATATGATTTCGATTTGCCTACATTTGCCCCATTATTTTAAGCAAAATGGTAACATTTAACAATACAAAAATTGCATTCGAGAATAAAAGTAATGCTCAGCTAAAAAAAGCGTTTTGGCTTTTTAAGTTAATGGGCGTTAACTGGCTAACTAAAATTGGTGCCCCTTTATTAAAACTGGCTTTATTCCTAAAATTACCCGTAAAAGGAATGGTAAAAGTTACTGTCTTTGAGCAATTCTGTGGAGGAGAAAGCATTGAAGATTGTGAAGCTAGAATTCAAGAGTTATCTCAATTTAATGTAAAAACGATCCTTGATTATTCAGCTGAAGGAAAAGAAACAGATGAAGATTTTGACCTTTCTATGGGGAAAGCTGTAGCTTCTATTGAGCGAGCAAAAAAAGATGCAAATGTGCCTTTTTGTGTTTTTAAAGTAACTGCATTAATGCCTTTTGATGTGTTGGAAAAAGTTAGCGCCAACGAAGAGTTGTCGGAACAAGAAACATTGGACTACCAAAAAGGTAGAAATAGAATCGATATTATTTGTCAAAATGCGTTCAATGGAGGTATTCCATTGATGATTGATGCAGAAGAAAGCTGGATCCAAAACGCAATCGATGAAATTGCATTAATTATGATGCACCGATACAATAGAGAGGGAGCAGTGGTTTACAATACTGCACAGATGTACCGACACGACAGATTAGACTATTTGAAACAATTGTACAAGCAATCGGTAGATGAAAGTTTTTACATCGGAATGAAGGTTGTTAGAGGAGCATACATGGAAAAAGAGCGGGAACGAGCGGCAAAAAAAGGGTATCCATCCCCTATTCAGCCTGACAAAGTAGCTACAGATACAGACTATAATTTAGCAATCACGTTTTGTGTAGAGCACTTGGATAAAATTGCCATTTGTTGTGGCACCCACAATGAAGCAAGCTCGCAATTACTAACTGAACTAATTGACGCTAAAGACATAAATAGAGACGACAAACGCTTATTCTTCTCTCAATTATTGGGAATGAGTGATCACATCAGTTTCAACTTATCTAAAAAGGATTACAACGTGGCTAAATATGTGCCTTATGGACCAGTTTCAGAAGTAATGCCTTACTTGATTCGAAGAGCAGACGAAAACACTTCCATAGCTGGTCAAACTGGACGAGAATTGCGATTGATTCAAGAAGAATTGGATCGCAGAGCTAGAGAAGCCAACTAATTTCTCCATTCATTTCTATTTCCCTTTTGTTATCTTCGCTTGAATGAAAGATTCGTTAATCGAAAAAATAAAACGTGCTGACTCGTTTACTGACGACGAAAAAAAAGCACTCATTCAGCGACTTGAAGTAGCGTCCAAAAGTGGACTGATCTACGAAGCGAAAGAAGAAGCTATAGAAAAAGAGTTGGCCTCGAAAAAAACGGATTTAAAAGAAATCAAAAAGAGGAAAATAGGCACCACTGGTATTTCCCACCGATTAATTGAAGGAGACAATCTGCACGGCTTAACCTGCTTAAAAAATAAAGAAGAATCTTTCGACCTTATTTACATTGATCCTCCATATAACACAGGAAATAAAGACTTCAAGTACAACGATCATTACGTAGATCAAGAAGACGATTACAGACACTCCAAGTGGATTTCATTCATGGCAAAACGCTTGGAGATCGCGCATCAATTACTGAAAAACGATGGCGCCATTTTTATTTCCATAGATGATGCTGAACATGCTCGATTAAAGTTATTGTGCGATGAGATTTTTGGAAGTCAGAACTTTGTAGCCAATTTAGTTCGAAAAAACAAATCAGGATCTGGACACGATAGCAAACAAATTGCTGTAGAATATGACTATGTGTTGTGCTATGCCAAACAGATCGAGAATTTGACCTTCAGCAAAGAAGATGCAGGCGCTGAAAACGATCCAAAATACAAACTGAAAGACGAACACATTAAACACCGTGGTAAATTTTACTTGCGTGATTTAGATTATAAAGGTAGCTATAGCACAAGTTTGGATTATGCGATTACTGCTCCTGACGGAACTGAAATGTGGTCGGGTGGTGCATTTGGTAAACCCAATACTTGGCGGTGGGGAAAAGAGAAATTCGAATGGGGAATTGAAAATGACTACATCGTTTTCAAGCAGCAGAAAGAAAAGTGGAAAGTTTACATTAAACAATACCAATTCGTCGACAACAAAAACAAAAAAAGACAACGCCTAATTCCTCATAGAGCATTGATTGAGTTTTCGAACTCAACTGGAAGTTCAGAATTGAAAAATATCTTGAATCAGGACATTTTTTCCTATCCAAAACCAACAGCGCTAATCGAATTTGTACTGGATTTATTTGCACACAAAAAGTCATTGCACCTCCTCGATTTCTTCGCAGGTAGCGGAACAAGTTTACACGCTACAATGCTTAAGAATAAAGCAGATGGAGGTCAGCGCCAATGTACGTTGATCACCAACAATGAAAATAAAATTTGCGAGGAAGTGACTTATCAGCGCAGTAAAAAGGTGATGGAAGGCTACACCAATAAAAATGGAAAGCCAATTAAAGGGTTAGAAAATAATATCTTGCAGTATTATAAAGCGAGTTTCAAAGCATGATAGAAGCCAATAAAATAGCAGTTACCGAGCAGCAAGTCTATGAAGCCATAGCCCAAGCGCAACAACAGCTTTTTATTGACAACTTGAGAAATCGATCACTTAATGTGGCTTTGGATAGTAAAATCAGAGGTTATGTTGGTGAAATCGCAGTCAGAACTTGGTTTGAAACACACGACATTCAATTTTCTTCAACCAATAAGCTGAATCGAAAAAGTAATATGGATGTGGATTTTATCTATCAAGGAAAATCACAATCCGTAGAAATCGAATTGAAAACTTCATTAGTTCCCGACCAAGACAGAACCATTGAATCGGCCATTTGTCAGCGTGACATCAAACTCATCCGACGAGGAGAAGAAACGATAGAGGATTTGAAAAGTGATGTACATATTCAATTGTTTTTTAATCAGAGAAGAGCTGCAAAAGACTTGTGGCTGCAACAACAACCTTCGATTAAATCAACAGACTCCGTTCAAGAAATTTATGATCGCTTGGCATGTTTTCGCTACCTCAACGATACTTTTTTAATTGGTTGGATAGACAAACCAACCTTGATTCAGCAGGTTAATCAAAAGCCCAATTTTCTAAAAAAGTGGAGTTACGGTCAACGTCAATTTTGGACCTGTAGCTTAGCAAAAGAAGCCAAACCTATGGACTCAATCATTCCCTTTTTGAAGGCACTTTAATTCGTTCAGTTCTTTCCTTTTTCATTATCTTCGTCAATCCAAAAAACCTTATTATGCTGCAAGAAAAAGCGTTAGCGCTTCTAAAATCAGGAAAAAATGTATTCTTAACTGGTTCCGCAGGTACAGGTAAAACGTATATTCTCAATCAATACATCAAGTACCTAAAAGAGCGAAAAATAACAGTAGCGACAACTGCTTCTACCGGTATAGCAGCCACCCATATGAATGGAATGACCATTCACTCTTGGGCAGGAATTGGTGTGAAAGAACACCTCACCAACAATCAGTTGGCGAGTATGAAAGACAAAAAATATTTAAGAGATCACCTTGAAAAGACGAATGTGCTGATTATCGATGAAATATCGATGCTGCACAAAACTCAACTGAACCTAGTCAATAGAGTATTGCAATACTTTCAAGGCAACGAAAAACCATTTGGAGGAATTCAAGTGGTGCTTTGTGGTGACTTCTTTCAGCTTCCTCCGATTGGAAATCAAGGAGAACGAAGCAGTGAGAAGTTTGCGTTTATGTCTGAAGCTTGGGTAGAAGCCAACTTTAACATTGCATATTTAACGGAACAATACAGACAAGAAGGCGGAGAATTGAATCAGATTTTGAACGAAATCAGAGCGTGTCAAATCTCACAGCAAAGTAAAGCCGCATTGATGGCAGCAGAACACACTTCTTTTTCTGAAGAAATAGAGCCCACTAAATTGTACACCCACAATTATGATGTAGACAGCATCAACCGCGATCATTTAGAAAAGTTAAGCAGCAGAAAGAAAACATTTACTGCAGAAACCAAAGGAAATGAGAAGTTGTTGATGACCCTTAAAAACTCCGTTTTAGCGAATGAAGAGTTGGAGCTAAAGATTGGCGCCAAAGTGATGTTTGTAAAAAACAACAATGAGAAAGGCTATGTCAATGGCTCGATGGGAACGGTAATTGGTTTCAACGACGAAAACATTCCATCTGTGAAATTATACGATGGCAGAACGGTTTATGCGCATCAAGAAAGTTGGGGAGTTCAAGATGAAAAAGGCAAAGTATTGGCTAGTTTCAATCAAATTCCATTGCGCTTGGCTTGGGCGATTACCATTCATAAATGTCAAGGGATGACGTTGGATGCGGCAGAAATTGATTTATCCAAAACATTCGAAAGAGGCCAAGGCTATGTGGGCCTGTCGCGATTAAAAAAATTGGACCATTTGAAATTGGTTGGCTTCAATGAAATGGCCCTGGAAGTAGATAGTTTAGCTTTTAAAGCAGATTTACGATTCCAAGAATTATCAGCTCAAGCTGAAATGCAGCACACCACTCCAGAATTAGAAAAAGAAGCGATTGTTTTCATTAAAAGCTGTGGTGGACTTTCTAATGCCAACGACATAGAACGACAAAAGAAGAAAATCAAAGAAAAGAAAAAAGGCAAAAAAGAATCGACTTATGAAGTGACCTTGGAATATATGCGCCAAGCGATGTCGTTAAAAGAAATTGCCGAAGAACGAGGAATGACCACTGGAACTGTTGCTGGGCATTTGATTCGATTGAAAAAAGAAAATCCCGACTTCAACTTCAGTCAATACAAACCCAAAAAGTTGATTTGCGATAAAGTAGAGATAGCCTACAAAATGCAACCGAAAGGTGAACCCATCAGTACGAAGAGAATTTATGATGCCCTTGATGGAAAAGTCACTTATGATGACATTAAATTGGCTTTGGCTTTTGTGGTGTAATGAAACCATTACGAAATTTTCGTAACGATAATTTTGTAACGTCTTTGATAAAATCAAATTATATAAAATGGAGTCTGAAAAAATGATAGATAGAAAATTGAACTTTTTAGGCTTAAGTTCAACATACTGGAATCTTGTTTCCGCCTCCATTGAAGCGATGATAGAAACAAACAATAGCTATGGTGGAATATATCAAAAAGAAAATGCGGCGACTAGATACAAAGAAAACTCAAAGTGGAATTCCTCAAACATAGGTATCCCAGTCATTTATAATTTTTACCATGGATTTGAGCTTTATATAAAAGGGATTGCACTTGAGTATATAAACCCTGGTAAGCACAATATTAACAATCTAATTCCATATATTTCAGACAAGTACAATAACATCAAATTAGATCATCTAATCAATAAATACTATATTGAGACCGACTTAAGTCCTTTTCCAATATTCTTTAAAAATTACACTCCATCCAATATTCATCTAACACTCAGGTATCCGGAGAGTAACCCTACGAAAGACAAAGGGCCTGAAAAATATGACACAAGCCCTTTGTATAATCAATGGGAAGAGGGAGAAAGTATATTTGACATGGGTAAACATGAATTAAATAAGTTTGAAGAAATTTATGATGACATCTCTATTTTGAATAGTTTAAAGCCTGACTTAATTGAGAAATTCTAGAATTTCTTTAATTTTAAACTATGCGATTTTTCACAGCCATAAAAACAGCATTCTCTAGTTATTCTGAAGCGCTTGCATACATCAATACGCACAAAATGTACCGCTACTTTTTGTGGCCAATTGTGATGCACATTGCCTTGTTTCTGTTAGGATTTACGGGTGTTTCCTATTTAACTGATACCACCATCGAATTTTTAAAATCATTTGTAGCTGAAAACCCGGAAGCTTGGTACAATTCAGAAATTTTGACTGGCGTATTGGCGGTGACATTATGGATTATCCTTCGGATATTTTTCTTCATTGCTTTTGCCTACGTTGGCGGTTATGTGGTTTTGTTGCTCCTCTCTCCTATTCTATCGTTAGTGGCTGCAAATACAACTGAAAAAATAACAGGCACTAAAATTCCTTTTCAAATGGGTCAATTCTTAAATGACATATTGAGAGGACTTTCAATGGCTATTCGAAACTTTTTATACCAATTGGTTATTACAGTAGCGCTGTTAATTATTGGATTTATCCCTGTTTTAGGTTGGCTTTCTCCAATCCTACTGTTTGGTGTATCTAGTTATTTCTATGGTTTTTCTTTTCTTGATTACGGACTTGAAAGCAAACAACTGAACTATGGACAAAGTGTTCGTTTCGTTCAACAAAACAAAACGTTATCTATTGGCATCGGTTTGCCGTATGTAATTCTCTTGTTGATTCCATTTATTGGGCTTATTCTTGCAGGATTTTTTGCCATTGTGAGCACAGTTGGTGCTACATTAGCCATTCATAAAAAAGTTTACATTTCTCAATTGCCACAATAAAAGAATTTTAATGATTAAAATCTCTGCCGTTTCTTACCTCAATACCCTTCCTTTTGCCTACGGAATAGAACAGTCGGAATACATCAAAACCAATAGCATTATCAGCAGAGATATTCCATCTGAGTGCGCACGCAAACTATTGGCCGGAGAAGTAGATTTAGGTTTAGTTCCTGTTGCCATCATCCCACAACTGAAAGAGAGTCACATTATTTCAGATTTCTGCATTGGGGCCATTAACAAAGTTCATTCGGTTAACCTATACAGCCACTATCCAATTGATGAAGTCACTAAAATCAAGTTAGATTACCAGTCTCGGACTTCGGTTAATCTTTGTAAAGTGTTGTGTAAAAATCACTGGCACGTTGCTCCTCGATTTGAACAAGCGACAGAAGGGTTTGAGAATAACATTGATTCAAGAGAGGCAGCGGTAATCATAGGAGATCGAACTTTTTCATTGGAGGATAAATATCCGTATGTATACGATTTATCTGAAGAGTGGTACAAGATGACCGCACTTCCATTTGTATTTGCAGCTTGGGTGGCCAATAAAGAAATTCCTGCCGATTACATCGCAGAATTTAATGCAGCTTGCTCGAATGGCATCGATCACATTGATGAAGCCATAGAGTTTGGAAACATTGACATTATTAATAAATCAGCCCAAAAAAGATACTTGACTGAATCGATCAGTTATTCATTCGATGAGGAGAAAAGAAAAGGGTTGAACTTATTTCTAAAATTATTAGCTGAGCTATAAATTGGACATAAAAAAAGAGGAACCTTTCGATTCCTCTTTTCCATTGTGTATTTTTCAATACTTACTTTTTCTTCATTTCTTTAGACCACTCAGCAATGTTTTTTTCATTCAATTTGATATAAACACCGTAGCTAGCTTCTTCAGCCAATTTCTTTGAACGCTCTGCAGTTGCGATAGCACCTTTCAAGTCACCCATTTTGTGTTGAATCAAAGACATGGTGTAAACATTCCAAAATTGAGCTTTAATCTCAACTGATTTTTTAGACCACGCTAATGCTTGTTTTAAATCTTTGTTATTGTCATAGTAGTAACGAGCACTATTGTTATACAAACCATATGCACCTTCAATTTTAGCAATTTCAGCTTTAATATTTTCTTCAGCTTGTACAGATGGATCTGCTTCAACATTGAATTTAATGGCAGTAGTTGCCCAGTTCAATTGTACTTCTGTAGACTTATCAGTTACATCTCTAAATGTAAACATCATTCTTTCTGTAGCTTCAGCAGTCATTGGTTTTACAGAAATTTCAACTGCATTTTCTTCAGCTTTATATTGACCTGTGCTTGCAGTCGCATTTGTGTTGAACATTACTTTCCAAGAAGCTTCTCCAGGAATAGTAAAGATAGAGTAAGAACCCGCTTTCAACGCTTTTCCTTCAATCATTACATCAGTAGAAACGGTAAATTTAGTAGCCCCATTTGCTCCTGTTCTCCACAATTCTCCGAAAGGCAATAAATCACCAAAAATCTCACGTTCTTTAACTCCTGGTCTAGAATATTCGATGGTTACATCAGTTAAACCAACTCTTTGCATCACCATTGCTTTTGGGCTTGGTTGTGGTAAATCTTGTGCATAAATGGCTACTGATATTAAAGCAGCTGATAATAGTGTAAATAACTTCTTCATAGTTTTATTAATTGTTTGTTTATGTTTCCAAATGTACACAACCACGAAGGAGTGGTTATGTTCGTTTCACATTTTTTAAGAAAGGGTCATGTGCACGACCTTTTTGGTTTCAAAGAATTCTTCTTCAAAAAAATCACTTAAGTCAAAAATTTGATAATTAGACTTCACTTCATTTAACTCTTCCTCTAAATCTCCACCTTTTAAGAACAAGAATCCATTGTCTAAATCATTGAAACTTCCTTTCTTTATTTTGTGACGTACCCAAGGAATAAAGCCTGCAGTGCGAGTTACTGCTCTACTGATTATAAAATCAAACTTCCCTTCTACCTTTTCAGCACGCTGATGCGCTGCAGTCAAATTGGTTAAACCAATTGCTTCTGCTACAGCTTGTACCACCTTTATTTTTTTGCCAATGGCATCCACCAAGTAAAATTCACATTCAGGAAACAAAATGGCCAAAGGAATTCCGGGAAATCCACCTCCTGTGCCAACATCCAATAGTGTTGTACCCGGTTTAAAGTGAATTACTTTTGCTATACCCAACGCGTGTAAAATATGCCGTAAATAAAGCTCATCTAAATCTTTACGTGAAATTACATTGATCTGTGCATTCCACTCTTCGTACAATGCTTGTAAATCTGAAAATTGTTGAATTTGCACCTCCGATAAATTCGGAAAGTATTTAGTGATGATAGCTGTATTCATGAAAATGGATTCTATTTTGATTTTAAATGGAATGTCGGCTACTTTCAAGCATCTCGCTCAACATAGCTCTCGCTCTAAACAATTGCGCTTTTACGGTTCCCAATGGCAGCGATAGTTGCTCTGCAATTTCGTCGTAACTTAACTCTTCGAAATACCGAAGCGTCACTAACTCTTGATAAGGTTCTTTTAATTTAGTGACTTCCAAACGCATTAATTTTATTTTTTGCTCATGGATAAAAGCTTCTTCTGGGTCTTTATTTTCTGATCGAATATCCAAAGACCATGATCCATTTTCGGAGTCTTCATCTTGTTGATCAATAGAATAGGTTTTCATCCTTTTTTTACGGATAAAGTCGATGCAGTGGTTGGACGCTATTCTGAATAACCAAGTACTAAATGCAAATTGAGTGGTGTATTGTTCTAATTTTAAAAAGGCTTTGCCAAAAATTTCAATTTTAAGATCCTCCGCTTCTTCTTTATCGCGTACCATTTTTAAAACTAAGAAATAAATGGAATCGTTATAATTTGACATTAGTTCACCGTAAGCAGCTTGAGAACCACCCAATGCTTGCTGAATTAACCTTTTGTCTCGTTGACCTTTTTCTGTTAGGTCATTATTTACTTCCATTTGTTACTGCGGTAAAAAATTGAAAACACCGATAAAAACAATGTATTTAAAAGTAAAATTACTTCTAATAAAGGTGTCCATAAGGACAACCCTTTTTCATTGATTAAACTTAATGTTTTTCTAAAGATAATAAAATGGAGCAATAACACTACTCCAAATACAGAGATAACCTCAATGTAATGTGAAGTCAAGAATGCCATTGGCCACAATAAGAACAAGATAAATTTAGAAGCAGTATATATCCCTAATAATAATTTAAATTTTGTTTGATATAACTTGGAAGTTGTTTGGTGTCTTAGCTTTTGTTTCCACCAACTTCCCAATGTGTTTTTAGGTATTGAATTAGTTGTTGCTTCAGAGCTAGTGCATATCACAACATTATTTTTTGTGGCATTTGCCTGTACAAACAAATCATCGTCACCCGACATAAGGTGGAGGTGCTCTGTAAAACCCTTAGAATTTATAAATAGAGACTTACGGTAAGATAAGTTTCTTCCTACCCCCATATAAGCCATTCCAACTTTTGCAAAACCAAAACTCAATACCGCAATTTGAGCCCCATCAAATCGAATCAATGCATTTAATAACCCACTCGTTTTAGTGTATGCGCCATAACCTAAAACAAAGTCTACATTTTCAGCATATTGCTTCGCCATTAATCGAATCCATTGATTTGAAGAAGGTTCACAATCAGCATCCGTAAACAATAAAAATTCATGCTTAGCATAAAATACAGCCCTCGTTAATGCCGCCTTTTTTCCATCACTGTGCCAATCTTGAATGTCCAATATTCTTAAATGCTTAAACTCCTTTTCGAATTCGGTCAACACCTCTATCGTTTGATCATTACTATGATCACTTGCAACAATCACTTCAAATTTGGAATAATCTTGCTCCAATATACTTCTTAAGTGAATGGCTAAATTTTTCGCCTCATTTTTGGCTACTACAATCACTGAGACCCCATTCTCAGAATTATTCGCCTCATTCTGTTCACTTTTCGTAGCCTTTTTAATCAAAGGAATAAAAAAATAGAACAATAAAATAAGGTAGATCAATGCAACAGTGGCATAGACCAAAAAGAAAATTAGAGAAACGTCTAAAGATTGCATGAGTTCAAATATAACAAGCCGCAAATGTAAAGTTCTTTTCCTAGGCTTTTTGGTATCTTTGGCGAACTTTTTACACCATCATTTCAACATGAAGTTTACACTAGAAACCACTGATCAAAATAGTAAAGCACGAGCAGGATTAATTGAAACGGATCACGGAACAATTGAAACTCCAATATTTATGCCTGTGGGTACTGCAGCAACTGTAAAAGCCGTGCACCAGCATGAGCTTAAGGATGATATCAAGGCTCAAATTATTTTAGGTAATACCTACCATTTGTTTCTACGACCTGGATTAGAGGTATTGGAAACTGCAGGAGGGCTGCACAAATTCAACAATTGGAATGGCCCAATACTAACAGATAGCGGTGGGTATCAAGTATATTCCCTTTCTCAACGAAGAAAGATTAACGAAGAGGGAGTTAAATTTTCCAGTCACATTGATGGGCGGAAATTATTTTTCACACCTGAAAATGTAATGGATACGCAACGAACAATCGGTGCTGATTTCATCATGGCTTTTGACGAGTGTACACCGTACCCTTGCGATTACAGATATGCTAAAAGATCGATGCACATGACGCATCGTTGGTTAAAAAGATGTTGTGATCGATTTGATACGACTGAACCCAAATACGGATATAATCAGACCCTCTTGCCTATCGTCCAAGGTAGCACCTATAAAGATTTAAGAAAAGAATCGGCTGAAACAATTGCATCATTTGAAAGACCTGCCAACGCAATAGGTGGATTATCTGTGGGAGAACCTGCAGAAGAAATGTATGAAATGACCAATATTGTTTGCGAAATTTTACCAGAAGACAAACCCCGATATCTAATGGGCGTTGGAACTCCTGCAAATATTTTAGAAAATATAGCATTGGGTATTGATATGTTCGATTGTGTGATGCCAACGCGAAATGCAAGAAATGGAATGCTTTTTACGAAATATGGCACAATGAATATGCGTAACGAAAAATGGAAAAACGACCATTCTGCTCTTGATGAATTTGGTGACAGTTATGTGGATGTCACCTACAGTAAAGCGTATGTTCGTCACCTGATTACATCGAAAGAAATCTTAGGTTCTCAAATTGCGACGCTGCATAACCTTGCTTTTTATTTGTGGTTAGTGAAAGAAGCAAGAAAACAAATTATTGCTGGTACATTTGCAACTTGGAAAACAGATATGGTAGAACGAGTTCAGCGAAGACTTTAAAATGGGAATTTTAGATAGATATATCATTAAGAAGTTTTTAGGGACTTTTTTCTTTTCAATAGCATTGATTATTTCCATTGCTGTGGTATTTGATATCACTGAAAAATTAGACGATTTTATAGAAAAAGACGCCCCTCTGCGTGCGATAGTTTTTGACTATTACCTCAATTTCATCCCCTACTTCGCTAACTTATTCAGTTTCTTATTTGTCTTCATTTCAGTGATTTTTTTCACTTCAAAAATGGCCTCAAATACAGAGATTATCGCCATTTTATCTAGTGGCGTGAGTTTTAAGCGATTCTTATTGCCTTATTTTATTTCAGCAACTGTTTTGGCTGCAATGTCATTCTATTTGAACAATTTTCTGATACCAGATGCCAACAAAGTTCGTTTAACCTTTGAGGAACAATACATCAGAAATCCATTTAGCAATACAGAGCAAAACATACATATCCAGCTGGATGACAGCACATACTCCTACTTTGAAAGCTATAATTCTTTTTCTGACATTGGCTATAAATTCTCACTAGAAACTATAAAAGACGGAGTTTTGACGTACAAACTAATCTCGGACTTTGCAAGATGGGATAGTGTTAAGGCTAGCTGGAGCATTTTAAACTATTACGAGCGTTACATAGATGGAACATCTGAAGTCATAAAGGAAGGGTGGACAAAAGATACCACCTTAAACATTACTCCAGATGACTTCAATAAGCGATCAAATGCTGTAGAGATGCTAGATTATTACGAGTTGAACGATGCAATAGCAAAGGAAAAATTTAGAGGCTCTCATAAAGCAGTTTATTATGAATTAGAGAAATACGGACGAATCGCCTCTCCTTTTGCAACATTCATACTTACCCTGATTGGAGTTTCAATTGCCAGTAGAAAAGTGAGAGGAGGAATTGGTGTCCACATTGGGGTCGGCTTGGCCATAAGTTTTACCTACATTCTATTCATGCAGATTTCTGAAACGTTTGCTACCAACGGAAATTTTAACCCGATGATTGCTGTTTGGATTCCAAACATATTGTACGGATTACTTGCTGTTTACCTACTGATAAAATCTCCAAAGTAATTCCTATAATTTACAGATGTGTATCTGAGCCTCTTTCATTTTAATTGCCGGAGGAATTGAATCAAAGATGCCGTAAAGGGTAGATCCGCTTCCACTCATAGCAGCATAAACGGCTCCTGCAATATAGAGCTCCTGCTTAATTTTTAGTAATCGAGGCACTTGCTTAAAAATGGAAGTTTCAAAATCATTAATCATAAACTCTCTCCAATCTTTCATTGGCATTTCAATAATGCTTTTTAATGAGTATTGCGGAAATATTGGCTGAACTCCACTGTAGGCCATAGCGGTACTAATGTGCTCATTTGGATAAACTAACACCAAATACTTCCCCACTAAATTCAATTTAATTTCTTCAAATTCATCGCCTTTCCCATATGCAAACACAGGCTCATTCTTAATAAAGAAAGCGCAATCACTACCTAAATTTCTGGCAAAATTTTGCATTTGAAAAACGGTCAATTTCAATTGAAATAACTCATTGAGGCCCTTAATTACAAAAGCTGCATCAGAAGATCCGCCACCCAATCCTGCTCCAATCGGAATGTTTTTCTTCAAATGAATCCGAACTGAAGGCAAATCATACTCTGATTTAAGAAGGTAATAGGCTTTTAAACATAAATTATCGGCTGTATTTCCAGGAATAACTATACCCGATGAAGCAAATGAAGTTTGATTCGATTCAATAATTTCTAATTCATCTTGCCAAAGAATCGGCACAAAAACACTTTCGATGTTATGAAAACCGTCAGTCCTCCTTGCTGTGATGTTTAGACCTAAATTTATTTTAGCGTTGGGAAAAAAGTTCATTGAAATGATTTTTTTGCAAATATATTCTATTTACTTTGGCAGCGCGATTTGATTTATTCGCACAAAGATTATTTGTAATTTTACAGAAATTTTTAAGTTTTAAGAATGGCAACCTATTTAGATTTTGAAGAACCGATTAGAGAACTTGTTGAACAAATTGAACAAGCGAACCAAATAGAGGAAAAAAGTAAAGTTGATGTTTCAAAGACAACAAAAGCGCTAGAGAAAAAACTAAAGGAGGTTCAGACAGAAATCTATAGCAAATTGACTCCTTGGCAACGTGTACAGGTTTCAAGACATCCTGAGAGGCCATACACGTTAAGCTACATCAAAGCATTAACCAATGGAAATTTCCTAGAATTGCATGGCGATAGGACCGTAAAGGACGACAAAGCTATGGTTGGAGGTTTCGGTGAAATTGATGATAAAACATACATGTTCATCGGCCAACAAAAAGGAATTAATACCAAAATGCGTCAATATAGAAACTTTGGGATGGCAAATCCTGAAGGTTATAGAAAAGCATTGCGATTGATGCGCTTGGCTGAAAAGTTTGGTAAACCAATCGTGACACTAATTGATACTCCTGGAGCATTTCCAGGCTTAGAAGCTGAAGAAAGAGGTCAAGGTGAAGCCATTGCAAGAAACTTAATTGAAATGATGCAGTTGACAGTACCTGTGATCTGTATTGTAATTGGTGAAGGTGCATCTGGTGGTGCATTAGGAATTGGAATTGGAGACAAAGTTTTGATGCTTGAAAATTCATGGTATTCTGTCATTTCTCCTGAAAACTGCTCTACTATCCTTTGGAGAACTTGGGATTTTAAAGAAAAAGCTGCTTCAGCCCTAAAATTGACTGCAGAAGACATGTTGAAAAATAAGTTGATTGATGGAATCATTAAAGAACCAATTGGTGGGGCTCATTCAAATCCTGAAGAAATGTTTGCTACTGTTAGAAAAGAAATCGTTTCTCAAATAAAAAAATTAGAAGCACTAGATTCTGAAAAAAGAATTGAAGAGCGAATCAATAAATTCTGCGAAATGGGTGTTGTGGTAGAACCCAAGGCAAAAGCTCCAAGAAAAGCAACTGAAGTAAAGGTGAAATAATTCGGATTATTATCTAGAATATAAGAAATCAATATCAAGCACTTTACTAAAATAGCTTTGTTCGTATAATTTTGAATTAGAATTTGCATCAAAAATTCCAAAACTTCCTTGAGAATTATGATTGTAATAAATTTGATTAGTAGGTTGATGGCATTTCATCAAATCTGCATAAATGCCACTTGCCCGTTGAACTCCATTGTTAAATCCAATTGAAAATTCATATAGGTTTCCATTTGTAGAGTTAAAATATAACTTTTCATCACAATAACAACTACTAATTACCTTATAGTTAAAGCTTTTAACTAGATTAAATGCTGTAGCTTGACTTTTGTACTCCATTAACTTACCTAGTCCACTTTTATTACCAATAACATATACATCTCCTGATTCCTGAGACTCAATCCCTACAGGTATAAAATCTGTTTGAATCAAATTTTGCTGGACACCAGATGTATAGTATATGCCCATATAATATCCATTTGAAGGGCTTTGCTCAATTGTATAAATTCGATTGGTAGTTTTAGTTATTAAAATAGGACGATAAGTAGTTGAAATTATCCGCTGCCGAGCACCATCCTTATTCAGCACCTCTATTTCATTGTTATAACTTAACGCATACAAAAAATTATCAAAAGTAATTAGCGAGTAATACTGATAAGTTCCTAATACATTCGGATTAGTTACACTCCAAACGGTTGTGCTCTCACTCTTAGTCCTTGCGGTAATTACGCGTTGATCTTTCTCAGCAATAATGAATAACTTTCTCCTGCTATTAACAGCAAGTCCTGCAAAGCTAAAAGGAGATGTGCCATAAGAAATGATAGATCTTTCATCAGGATTAAACCGATTTATAATAATCTGATTGTTTATTTCATTAGCCAAAAGACATCCCAAAAATTGAATTGGATCGAACTCAACATATATTCTAACTCCCGCTACACCGAAATTCGTCCCATCATAAGCAGTCACACTCAAATTGTAATAGCCTGAGATAAAGTTCTCGTCCACAATCAACACCTCTTCATTAAAGTTGTGAGTTGATTTATTAATGATGATTCTACGGTAATAACTGGAATTATTATTTGGAGATTCGGGCTCCAACTTGATCTGCATTTCCTTAATATTTTCGTTATCCACAATCGAGCCTTTTAGGATAAACCCAAATTCTCCATCCACATTGTCATTTCTTTCAGGGGTTTCTATAGTGACGATAGGAGGAACTTTATCTTCCTCTTTTTTACAACTACTAAAGCTTATTAAGAGTAAAAAAATGAAAAATTGAACTAAATTTGATCTTGATAACTTGTTCAATAGTTGTTTATATCTTGTTAACTTGCTGTTCATGTTTTGTTTAAAATTTCTATTTTTCGTCCAGCCTTAACGATTGAACTGTGTTAAAACTAAATTTTAAAATCGCTTATTATTCTTGAAGGTTACTGGTCTAAATTACTAAATTTGAACCAATGGATACGGGAGATAAATTAAGAGAACAATCGCGAAAAAGAACAGCGAAAAATACAATTCAACTTTCTAACTTAGAACATGGTAGACTACAGCCACAAGCAGTAGAACTAGAGGAAGCTGTTTTGGGTGCAATGATGTTAGAGAAGGAAGCAGTGAACACTGCCATAGATATTCTTCAGCCAAAGAGTTTTTACAAAGACAGCCATCAAAAAATATTTAGTGTCATACAGCATTTATTTGAAAAATCAGAGCCGATTGACATATTAACAATTACCAATACGTTAAAACAACGAGGAGAATTGGAAATTGTAGGTGGACCTTATTATATTTCGCAGCTAACAAACAAAGTAGTCTCCTCTGCCAACATAGAATTTCATGCAAGAATCGTTGCACAAAAATACATTCAGAGAGAGCTAATTCGAATCTCCTCGGAGATTATCTCTGATGCTTATGATGAAACTACGGATGTTTTTAGCTTAATGGATAAAGCAGAAAGCAGTCTTTTTAGTGTGACGGAAGGAAACATCCGGAAAAACTGGGATGACATGTCAACCCTTGTTCGTCAAGCAATTAAACAAATTGAAACTGCAAAAAGCCAAGATGGAAATATTGTTGGTACACCTTCAGGTTTTACTGTTTTGGATAAGATGACATCCGGGTGGCAACCTTCAGATTTAATTATATTGGCTGCTCGACCTGCAATGGGAAAGACCTCTTTCGCACTATCGTTGTGTCGAAATGCTGCGGTTGATTTCAAAAGGCCAATTGCTATCTTCTCCTTGGAGATGTCTTCTTTACAACTAGTTACTCGATTAATCTCTGCAGAATCTGAGATTTCATCAGGAAAATTGAGGAATGGAAATCTACGTTATGACGAACTAGCCCAAATTCATACAAAAATTGCAGGACTTACAGAGGCTCCGATATTCATTGATGATACTCCGGCAATCTCTGTTTTCGAATTGAGGGCCAAAGCAAGGAGGTTAAAAGCTCAGCATGACATTCAGTTATTGGTTGTGGATTACATGCAGTTAATGACTGCAGGTGGAGACAGTAAAGGAAATCGAGAACAAGAAATTAGTACAATATCTAGATCATTAAAAAGTATTGCAAAGGAATTAAGCATTCCGGTAATTGCACTTTCTCAATTAAGTAGAGCAGTAGAATCAAGAGGTGGAGATAGACGTCCACAACTTTCGGATTTGAGGGAATCCGGTTCTATTGAACAAGATGCCGACATGGTATTGTTCATCAATCGACCTGAATATTATGGCATCACTGAAGACGAAGCAGGAAATTCAACTTTGGGTGTTGCGAATATCATAATTGCAAAGCACAGGAATGGTTCGGTGGGAGATGTTCAATTGAAGTTTACTGCTGAATTGGCCAAATTCGGAAATCTTGAAAACAACTTCTTCGGTGAAGATGGAGGTTCAGGCGGAAATTCTTTTGGTGAGATCCCAGTGAACGATGAATTTGATACCACTTCCAATACAATTACTCGATCGTCAAAGATGGATGATTTTGATGAAGATGATGTACCGTTCTAAATAATCCTTAATTTTAAGGATTACCAATAACGGCGAGTAGTTATGAAACAAATCACTTTTCTTCTTTTAGTCCTCTTTAGTATTTCAATTAAAGCTTCTTATGTGCTTATCCCGATGGATGAATCGCAAAGCAATCACTTAAAAGCTTATGGAGTTGCTTTCTGGGTGCTCGAAAGAGATGTTGAAGTGCAGTGGCTGCTGAATTACAGAGGCGGTAGCTTTATGATCAAATCGGCTAAACCAATTCAGGATGAGTGCCTAATAAGAGGAGTATCATTTGAACTGATTCCTGATGCTAAGGCAAATGGCATACTGAGCGAGATTGCCAATCCTGAAGCCAATATGGATGCAATAAAATTAGAAAAAGCACCTAAAATGGCCGTTTATTCTCCAAAAAATAAGCAACCTTGGGACGATGCAGTAACGTTAGTTCTAACTTATGCAGAAATTCCTTACGAAATAATATATGATGAAGAAATCATACAAGGAAAGCTACCACTCTACGATTGGCTCCATCTTCATCACGAGGACTTTACTGGTCAATACGGTCGTTTTTATGGCAATTATAGAAGTTATCCGTGGTATAAAGAGCAAGTCCGTTTCAATGAAGAAAATGCTACTAAATTAGGATTCAATAAAGTCTCTCAATTAAAATTAGGTGTAGCTAATAAAATAAGAGAATTCACTTCTGGTGGAGGATTCCTTTTTACGATGTGCTCTGGAACAGACTCTTACGACATTGCTTTATCTGCAATGGATTTAGACATCTGTGAGCCAATGTTTGATGGAGACGGAACCACACCAAATTACAATTCTAAATTAGATTTCAAAAATACCTTCGCTTTTAAAGACTTTACTTTGAGTACAAATCCTATGGAGTATGAATTTTCAAATATTGATGCGACTCCTGCTCATAGTAAAACTTCCGAAAAATTAGACTTTTTTACGTTATTTGAGTTTTCTGCTAAATGGGATCCGGTACCAACCATGTTGTGTCAGAACCACACTTCAATTGTTAAAGGATTTATGGGTCAAACCACCGCTTTTAACAAGCAATTTATCAAACCTGAGATCTTGATTTTAGGAGAAAATAAGGCACTAAACAGTGCAAGATATATTCATGGTAATTACGGCAAAGGAACTTGGACTTTCTATGGCGGACACGATCCAGAGGATTATCAGCATTTCGTTGGTGACCCTCCAACTGATTTAAATTTACATCCCAACAGTCCAGGTTATCGTTTAATTTTAAATAATGTACTGTTTCCAGCTGCAAAGAAAAAGAAACAAAAAACCTAATGCATTATTTATTTGTGAGATTTAAAAATCGTTAGAAAAGTTTGGAGAACAATTTTGAGATCCAAAAGTAATGTCCAGTTATTGACATAAAAACGATCTAATCGCACACGATTGTGTAAAAGAGAGATATCGTCAATTTCTCCTCTATACCCTTTAATTTGAGCAAGACCGGTTATTCCAGGTTTAATAGCGTGTCGGTTCATGAAATTGCCTACTACCTGATTATATTCTTTAGTATGCTTAATCATATGAGGTCGAGGACCAATAATACTCATTTCACCTTTCAACACATTAATAAACTGAGGTACTTCGTCAAGACTAGACATTCTCAAAAGCTTACCAATTGAAGTAATTCTATTATCATTTGCTGTGGCTTGAATAGCATCAGCCTCAGCATTGATTCGCATAGATCGAAATTTGTAACAATAAAATTCCTTATTATCTATCCCAGTTCTTTTTTGCTTGAAAAAAACTGGCCCTTTAGAGTTTAATTTTATCATAAATGCAATAAGCGGATAAAGCCAACTGAAAACAAAAATCATTACAAAAACAGAAAAAGCAACATCAAAAACCCGCTTTGTTAATGCATTGTAAGTTTCGTCTAAAGGAGTTAAAGTGATCCCAACAATTGATGTTTGATTGTATTTATACGAAATTAAATTTCTAGCTGTCAATCTCTTGTAATCAATAATTAGCCTCAGACGCACAAAATTATTATCACAATAATTAGACAATTCTTCTAGCTTATCCTCTGTGTATTTTGATAATGGGATGTACAATTCCGAAATGGGCAAACGATTTTTTAATTCTTCCAATTGCGTAATAAGTTCTCCAGAAAACTCTAACCGAACGACCTCCTGAAAGTCGGGATTGATATCCACTTCCAAGAAAGAACTTACTTCTTGTTGATAAATATCTTGACCTACAATGACTATCGCATTCTTATCAATCTTATTTTTTAAGTATTTTCTATAAAGTACGTTGGTAATATACCTGAATAATAATGCAAAAACGCCAAAAATAGAACTCGATACAATTATAAAGATTCGTGAATAGTATGTTTTTATAAGACCATTAAAAGCTAGGACAATTCCAAGGTAAACGAGGAAAGCAAACAAAGTTCTTAAGACAAGCTTATTTTTACTTGAAAATGAAAGTAAATTGTAAACACCTTGATAAGTAGAACTTAAAAACCAAATGATATTAAGAAAGAGTAATAAACTTATATATCCATTCTCAGAATACGAAAAGTTAGTATCGTTATTAAATCGAATAAAAACACCTAAAAAAAACCCAACATTTAATGCCAAGAAATCTACTAATCGATAATATATGCCTAAATAGTATTGGTGATTGTTATTCAATTTTATTGATTTTGTTGTTTGCTAAATTAACAAATCTGTGCGCAATAGAAATTCTTTAAAGGAAATGAATTCAAGATCAAAAGTACAATGCAGAAATGTATAAGAAAATAGAATCATGCATTAAAACTTTTTGTAAACTCTGTTTAAAAATATCAGTGACTTTTTACAATTAGATAGATGCAATTTGAAAGTCAGATTTTAATCAATGTTTAAAAAGGAAGTAACCAAAACTTAATAATCGAAGCTAATTATAGCTGATGACTTATTACCTATTTTTTTCAGTAGAATACAGAATATGTTTTTATACCTTTGAACCAATGAAAATAGTACGGTCAGCAATAAAATCCAACTCATTTAAGGGATATGCTTCCACATACATAGTTGAATTCTTAGTACTTGTTAGCAACTTACTCGTCTATAAACTTTGTACCGCAGAATTTGGAAATAAAGGGCTAGCCGATTTGTCAATTTACAAACGACTTTTTTCATTTGCTCAACCTATATTGCTACTTGGATTATTAATTGGTGTTACAAGGTATGTTACCCATGCAAAAAGCAAGTCTGAACAATTTTCATACTATTACACTTCATTCATTTTTTTCCTTTTAATTAGTGTCATCTTATTTATAGCATTCATCCCTTTGGACACCTTTTGGAGCCAATTTCTATTTAATGATAATTCTTTTAAACCGCTTATATTACCTATGGCAGTCTCGATATCAGGAATATACTTCCACTTAATGACGTACGGATATCTGCGAGGTAAACATGAATACATTTATGCCAATTACCTTCAATTTATTAATATGGCAATGGTACCAATAGTTGCCTTTTTTATAGTTGACACTTTACCAAAAGTTCTATTAATAACTGGTATCGGATGGTTACTGTTCTCCTTCATCTCCTTTTTAATAATCATATTAAATAAAGAAAATAGTACCAATTTAAAATTCAATTTCAAGCATTTAAAAACTCTTTTAACATATAGTCTTCCGCGTGTTCCTGGTGATATCGCATTTGGTGGTTTATTTGCGTTGCCAATAATTATCGTCTCTCATTTTAATTACCCTGAACTAGCAGGTAAAATGGCATTTTCAATTACACTACTAAATATTGTAGGTGCTGCCTTTTCACCATTAAGTTTAATGCTGTTGCCCGGAATTAGTCAAAAATTGAAGGATAAGAACTACCAAGCTGTAATGATAGAAACTAAACGAGCAATATATGCAACTGTAATTTTATCAGGAGTTGGCTTAACTATTTATCAAATATTTGCGGAAGAAATTTTACATCTATATCTAGGAGAAAATGTGGAGTATTGGGTGACTGATACTAAAATAATCATGTCAGGTGCTGTCTTTTATGCGATTTTTATCACTTTGAGAAGTGTAATTGATGCTTATTATGTTAAAGCTGTAAATAGCATTAATTTGATAATTTCAATGCTATTTTTCTGTTTATCATCAATTATAGTTGGCAGTTTAGAATTTGATTACGTTTGGTTCTATATATCATTTCTAACTAGTTTAACTTTGTTAATGATATTAACTTTGCTTTCCATTTATAAAATGAATAAGGAATTAAAGCAATGGCTTTAATCGCCAAACTACACTATGCAAAACCAACCATTTATTTCCGTAATAATACCTTGCAGAAACGAATTCCAATATATTGGGAAAGTAATTGAGGACATCATTGATCAAGACTATCCAAATGAAAAAATGGAGGTGCTGATAATTGATGGTGAAAGTGATGATAATACCAAAGATGTTATCAAACAAAAGATTGTAAAATACCCATCAGTTAAACTGTTAAACAACCCTAGAAAAATTGTTCCTACAGGTTTGAATATAGGAATTAAAGCGGCTAAAGGAGAGGTCATTGTGAGAATAGATGCACATTGTGAATATCCTACAAACTACATCAGTTACTTAGTCTCCAATTTATTTGAATTAAATGCGGATAATGTAGGTGTAGCTATGATCGCACATCCTAGAAATGAATCATTAAAAGCGCGGGCAATTTCTATAGCTATTTCATCCCCATTTGGTATTGGCGATTCTCATCATAGAATTGGTATTGATAAGCCGGTAGAAATTGATTCGGTTCCATTTGGCTGCTATAAAAGTAAAACATTTGAAAAAATTGGTCTATTTGATGAAGAATTAATTCGGAATCAAGATGATGAGTTTAATGCCAGATTAGGTAAAAGTGGTGGGAAAATTTTCCTTTTACCAGATTTAGAAATAAAGTATTTAGCTAGAGATACGATTTCAAAGATTTCTAAAATGTTCTATTTCTACGGATACTTCAAACCTCTAGTAAATAAAAAAGTCGGCTCAGCAGCTACTCTAAGGCAATTTGTCCCACCAATATTTGTATTGTCAACTATTGTTTCAATTGCATTAAGTATCGTTTCCTTAAAATGGGGGTGCATGCTTTTTTTAGCAATCTGGATATCACACAGCTTTCTTAATTTATTGGTAAGTCTAAAACTAGCATTAGGAAATAAATCATTGCTATTAACTCCAGTATTATTTTTTACTTTTATATCCATACACTGTTCGTATGGAGTGGGCTATTTAAGAGGATGGGTAAGATTTCAGCTACTAAAAAAAGGGGTAAAATTTAATGACCTGTCTACCAATAGATAAACTATGAAAAGGTTACGAGGATTTCCTTTACACTTTTATACGTATTTAATACTTATTGTTTTAATTCCATTTAAAGCACTATTATCTCCTGCAATAATTTTACTTGCAGCAAGTGTATTTCTCCTACAACCATTAAAAACAACAATCAATAATTTAAAAGTTAGGAAAGGAATATTACTATTTATAAGTACATACTTAGTCTATTTAATAGGCTTAATTTATACAGAGAATATTCCATTTGGAATTAGAGAGATCGAGTATAAACTCTCATTATTAATAATGCCTATCATTATTGGAGCTACAACTACATTTGAAAAGAAGAGTTTTAATAAATTATTGTTCGCATTCATTATATCTTGTTTTCTTAGCACAATTATTTGCCTAATATTCAATTTAGTAGAAAATTCATTTACTCATATTCCAATTTATACTGAACTTTCCATCTTCTTAAATCCGACCTACTTATCAATATATACTAATTTTTGTGTCTTTTTAATGCTCCAAAAATGTGAGTCTAATAAGTCAAATAGAACATTGGTTTTGAAATTACTACTCATTGTTTACTTTCTCATTTTTAATATGCTATTAGTAAGCAAAATGGGAATAATAATTATGTTAGGGATTATATTTTACTATAGCTTTAAACATTTAAACAAATATTCAAAATTATTACCCATAAGTGTTATCATTGCATCTTTGCTAATAGGTGGAATTACAATAAATACAAATTCAAAAATTAAGGAACGCTTTATTAACTTTAAAGCAGCTCTGTTAGATAAGGAAATTAAAAACAATGATACTGAGAGCACTATGATTCGCGTTCTTATTTGGAAAGAAGCCATTCAGATTATTAAAGAAAATCCAGTATTTGGTGTTGGCACAGGAGATAGCAAGGATAGCCTCATGGAAAAGTATAAAGTCGATAATATTCCATTTGCCTTCAAAAATAGATTTAATGCACATAATCAATACATAGAGTGGTACATTACACTAGGAATTATGGGATTCATCATCTTGGGAGGAAGCCTTTTATTTACTTTAATTTATGCTTTGAGACAAGGCAATAAATTACTTACATTTTTTATACTGTTGATGAGCGTCTCATTTTTAACCGAATCAACTTTAGAAACTCAAGCTGGAATAGTGTTTTTTGCTTTCTTCAATTCGTTGCTCATCTATCAATATACTCCGAAAACTGAATTATAAAAGTTACTTATATTAATTATGAATACAATTAAAAAAATAGGCACTTTGAGATCGTTTGGGCTATTTGTAATTCTTGCGGCATACATAGGTTCGGGAATAAGTTATGGTGCTCTATACCTCTTCCATATTAGTTTATTATTAATAACTACAATAGGAGCAGTCTATTATTTAAAACACTTTCAACAATTTATCGACTTAATAAAATCAAATAAGTGGTCTATTTTTGATTTTCTTTTGCCAATAACAATCGTTTGGTTTTGTTTTTCGCTATTGTGGAGTGCAAATGTCCCTTATGCAATTAACTATATCATTTACTTAATCTTAGGGTGTTCCATCTTCTTTTTAATCAAGCTCTTATTTCCAAAACTAAAACACTTAAAATACTTAATACTAATCATCAGTATTGGATTAGCTCTTGATGTTATTATCTGTTTAATAGAAGCTTTCACAAATTTTAAATGGTTTGTTTCGATTGGATCTCCATATTTAGCCTATTTTGGACGAAAAAGCTTCGACCCTTCTCTTTTTCCGGGAATTGACCTTGAAAACATTATTAACTATTCAGCAGGTTTTCATTGGAATCCAAATGACTTAGCTCTCATATTTAGCATTTCATTTCCTTTTATATTTTTTAATAAGAACAATCTAATTTCCATAATTGGGTCAATTATAGTATTTCTAATTATATTTAATACCGGCTCAAGGCTAAACGTCTTAGCAATTCTATTTGGGTTATTTTCAATTTCATTTTTATTAAAAAAAGCGGATGTCTTGAAGTATATTGCAGTGGTAATTTTTATGATTTCATTATCTACCAACTTTTATTCTAGCACCCCATCTAATATCAATTCCTTTAAAGAAATTCAAACTTTTCTTGCTCCAGCTATTCCATTTCATCGTTTTGATAAATTAGATATTATTTTGGAAGAAGAAAGTAATTCATCAGAACAGCCTTCTCTCACAGAAAATGCAGACAATACCCGAAAAACTCTAATTATAGATGCTTTAGATTTATGGAAAGAACATAAGCTAATAGGAGTCGGAGCAGGAAATGATATCTATTACCAAGAATTAAAAGGTGGCGTTAGTAAAAAGCACATTACTTCAATGCATAACTTTTGGTTAGAATTAATGGTAAATGGAGGTGTTCTTTTGCTATTAGTATGGATTATTTGGTATGCTAGAACAGTTCTCACCTTATGGAAAAAACGAAATAGCCAAAACCAATACTACTACAAAGCATCGTTAATATCAATGTTAATATTTGTTCTAGGTGCAATTTCTCCTAGTTCATGCATCTATTTCTTGCCCATGTATATCCTATTCGGATTTGTTAATCAATTATTAGTTTCAGAATGAAAGTACTAATTCTTGGAGATATAAACTCCCCTCACATTAAACGATGGGCAATTGGTTTAGTTAAATCAAGAATTGATATTGAAATTTTTGGTTTTTCAACCCCAATTGAAAACTGGTATTCCGATCTAAACATAAGGTACACTCAGCCCATCTCATTTGATGTAAAGACATTAAACAAACAGCCAATAAAAAAACTTAATTATCTCAAAACTTTAAATCATTTAAAGAAGCATATAAAAGAATCGCAACCTGACATTTTACATGCTCATTACGCAACCGGTTATGGCTTATTAGGAGCATTAAGTGACTTTAAGCCCTATCTCATTTCAGTTTGGGGAAGTGATGTTTATGTCTTCCCTAAAAAGAGTTTGATCCATAAAAAAATATTAAGTTATAGTTTATCAAAAGCAAGTATAATTTTATCTACCTCTTTTGATATGGCCAAGGAAACTAAAAAATATACGAATACGTCTATTAAAATAACTCCATTCGGAACTGACACCACTTTTTTTATACCATCAACAGAACAAAAAAAAGAATTTATAACCATAGGAACAGTTAAGTCATTTGAACCAGTATATGGAATTGATTTATTGATTAAAGCCTTTTCCGATGTGCTAAAATCAAATCCCACAGTCCAACTCCAATTAACCGGGAACGGAACTCAAACAGAAGAGTTAATGCAATTGGTAGCAAAACTAAATATCCAACAGCACGTCACTTTTACAGGTAGAAAGTCCGGAAAAGAATTAGTTAAAGCCTATCAAGAAATAGATATCGCAGTATTCCCTTCGAGGGTTGAAAGCTTTGGGGTAGCTATTGCCGAAGCTTCTTCTACTGGAATTGCTGTAATTGGCAGTAATGTTGGAGGTATTCCTGAAGTAATAAAAGAAAACGAAACTGGTTTATTAGTGGAAGCTGAAAATATTTCGCAATTAGTAGCTGCCATAAATAAATTAATTGCCAATCCCAAGACTAGAGCTCTATTTGGAAAAAATGGAAGGCAATTTATTGTTGATAACTACGACAACCAAATTTGTATAGAGAAGATGGTCGAAGTATACAATCACACTGTAAATAATGCCAATTAATTGGTTTAGCTAAATATCTTAAAGACTGTTTTTAGAATAATTTTCAAATCTCCAATAAAAGACTGATTTTCAATGTAATTTAAATTCATTCTTAATTTTTCTGGCATAATTTCATTGATATAGACTTTTTCTGGATCTACTGCTTTACCTAAGATTGTATTTTCATCAATAAAAGCCAATGAGGCCAAATCAGTAAGTCCGGGCTTAACTTGAAGTACTTTCTTTTGTTGCTGTGAATATAAGATTACATATTTTGGAACCTCAGGCCGAGGGCCAACAACACTCATATCATTCATAATGATATTTAGTAATTGTGGAAATTCATCAATTTTATATCTCCTTAAATAATAACCAACCTTAGTAATCCGGCTATCTCTCGCTCCAACTGTTATCAACCCTTCTTTATCTGAACCTGTTGCCATTGTTCTAAACTTAAACAATAAAAACTCCTTCTCATTCCTACCTACTCTAACTTGACGATAAAAAACTCCTCCTTTTGATTCGATCACAATTAATAGTGCAATAAGTACAAAAAATGGACAGAATAAAAGAAGAACAAAAGATGCGGAGAAAAGGTCAAACAGTCGCTTAATCATTCTCCCATCACTTTTTTATATGCGAATTTTACGGCAGAAATTACAGTTTGTGCTTGTTCTTCGGTTAAATCGAAGTATACAGGTAAAGAAATTTCGCACTTGTAATTTTCAAACGATTTAGGATAATCTGTCATCTTATAACCCAAATTTTTATATTGAGTCAACATCGGTAAGGGTTGATAATGGACATTTACAGAAACTTCTTGTTCAAAAATTTCACTTATAATTTGATCTCTCTGAGATTCCGAAATTCCATTAATCCTTAAGAGAAAAAGATGGTATGAAGTTTCCCGAAGTTCATCTTTGAAAAGCGGCAACTTTGCCCAACTTTCATTCTCAAAACCTTCACAATACAACTTATAAATTTCCTTTCTTCTAGCTATCGTATCTACTTCATAGTACTTCAACTCAACTAAACCTAAAGATGCAGCTAAATCAGTCATATTGGCTTTATAACCGGCCTCAACCACATCGTATCGCCAATTGCCTTTCTGAGTTTTCGCTAAAGCATCTTTATTCTGACCGTGAAGAGACTTTGTATTTAACTGATTGTAGATTCTCTCATTATTAAAAGGTGTCGGCAAATTCAATGCAATAGATCCGCCCTCACCAGTTGTTAGGTTTTTTACTGCATGAAAAGAAAAAACAGTTACATCACACTGCACACCCATTCGATCTCCCTTATAAGTGGCTCCAAGGCTATGAGCAGCATCGTCCATCAATAGTATTCGTCCGAGCATCTTTTGCTCTTCTGAGGCTGGATTAAATTTTGATCGAACTTCATACGATTGAATTAGTTCATTTAACCCATCAAAATCACAGGGTAATCCTGCAACATCTACAGGTATTATCACTTTAGTTTTGGAAGTAATCTTCTTTCGTACTTCATCTAAATCTATAGTAAAATCATCATTCACATCTACCATCACTGGAGTAGCTCCACAGTGCAGCACGATATTAGCTGTAGCACAATAGGTATAGGCGGGAACAATAACTTCATCTCCAGAACCGACTCCAAACCATCTTAATATCAATTCCATACCGATAGTTGATGAATTCAAACATAATACTTTTTCTGTATTACAATAAGTTGCCAGGTTTTTCTCAAAAAGTTTAGTCTTGGGACCTGTAGTTAGCCAACCTGATTTTAAAGTATCAACAACTTCGTCAATAATCTCTTGATATATCTTTGGAGGAGAAAATGGAATCATATTCTAGTCTTTTCTTACGTTTAATTTATAGAAATCAAATGTAAAAGTACGCAGCAAATTCTAATCTACTTGACTTTTATCTAAAGACTCATAGATTGAGTTATTACTCTTGAATTCAGGAACAATTAATTTCATTTGAGATACCAGAGATTCATTGCTTTCTTGAATAACCCCAGAAATCAATTTCAAGATACTAGTATTAATTTCATTAAAGTCATAAGATCTAACTTTGGCTATCATTATTTGGGGGTGATGAGTTGGCATCGTATTCTCCTTATCATTTAACAACTCTTCGTATAGCTTTTCGCCGGGACGAAGTCCTGTGTATATAATTTGAATATCAGTACCTTCTTCTAAGCCTGAAAGTTTAATCATTCGAGAAGCCAAATCCTTAATTTTAATAGATTTACCCATATCAAAAATAAAAATTTCACCTCCATCTCCGGCAGCACTGGCTTCTAAAACAAGTTGACAAGCTTCAGGTATCGTCATAAAATACCTAGTAATCTCAGGATCGGTAACCGTAATTGGTCCACCTGCTTCAATTTGTCTTTTAAATAAAGGGATTACAGATCCGTTAGATCCTAATACATTTCCAAATCGAGTTGTTATAAACTTTGTGTCTGATTCTACATTTAGTGATTGTATATAGATTTCAGCAATTCTTTTTGATGCGCCCATCACATTTGTTGGGTTCACAGCTTTATCTGTCGAAATCATTACAAAAAATTCTACTCCATATTCATTGGATAAATCAGCAACAATCTTCGAACCCAATATATTGGTTTTAATTGCTTCTGCAGGATTGTTCTCCATCAAGGGAACATGTTTATAAGCTGCTGCGTGATAAACTACGTTGGGTTTAAATATTTCAAATACTTTACGCATCCTTTCTAAATCACATATATCGCATATAATTGGTTCTATTTTTATTTTAATCTTCTTGGCCAATAATTCCATTTCCAAATCATAAAGGTCTGATTCAGCTTGATCAACAATTAATAATAATTGTGGGTTAAATACTGAAATTTGCCGAACTATTTCTGATCCAATTGACCCAGCGCCACCAGTAACTAAAACAACCTTATCATCTAATTTTTTACTAATAATAGAATTAGAGATCTGTATTGGCTTTCTTCCCAAAAGATCATCTATTCGAATCTGGCGAAGCTGTTTAATACTCAACTGCCCATTTATCCACTTTGTTGGAGATGGCACATGCAAAACTAGAACATTGTGTTTAAAGCAGATATTGATAATCTTTTGAAGTTTCCTTTTCTCAATATTTTGGGCAGATACAACCAGGTGAGATGGTTTTTTTAATTCTAAAACCTCTTCTAAATTCTTACCATCATAAATTTTCTTGTTATCAAGCTTCTTCTTTATTTTCTTTTTATCATCATCAACAAAACCAATAACATAAAACGGACTATTGGTATTATTCTCAATCGTTTTATTCGCAATTATCCCTGCTTCACCAGCCCCATAAATTAAAACTGGTGTTTGACCTTGATCTCTACTTCTAAATCCATCATATATTAACTTTATATAGACTCTTGCAGAAATCATAATAAAGGAAGTGATAATAAACTCCAAAATTAATATAGAAGAAGGAACCAAAAACTTTTTAGTTACCATGTAATTAATGATACTAAATAACAGTACAATTGCACTACCAAAAAAGGTCACAATAAATATCTTTCTAGCATCATCTGAAGAAGTAAATCTAATTATGCCACTAAATGTTTTTCCTATAAAAAAAGTAATTGCCCTTACAAAAAGAATAATTACGAAAGATATTTTCATAACATCGACTTCGTAATAAGGAATATCAAAGTTAAATCTTAGTAAATAAGAAATAAGAACCGAAAAGGAAACTATAATTAAATCGATAGTGAAAACTACCCAACGCGGTGAACTAGATCTAAATAAAAATTCCTTAATCATTTACTTTTAAAAATCAATTTACAATATATCCGATGAATACCAATAATAATACTACTGTATATTATTAAGTAGATTTGTTGTATAAAATTCACTAATTGAACAAAGCCCAACTTAATCCAATCTTAAAGACTCTGCCAGGAATAGGATAATCATTAACCAACATCCCTTCCGGTTTAAATTGATTACCTAAGAGATTCTCAATCTTTGCAAATACCCTAGCATGTTGAATTCTAAATTTAAAGAAAAAGTCTAGATAACCAAACTTGCCTTGAGTTGTTTTATTCTGTAAAGTAAAACTAGAATTTTCAGGGAAATACCCATAACCAGTATATTCTCCAATAAAACGATAAGTAATACCTGTTTGAATGAGTAGATTACTCTTAAAAAACTCATTCTGATAATACAAAGTATGGGCAGACATAAAAGCCGGCAATGGTAATATTGAATCATTTGAAATCAACTGGTACTTTAGCGTATTATTTAAATAGAATTTCCACAGCTTAAAATCCTTATTCAGAAAAAACTGTGTCTTTGAAATCTCATTTTTATATTGAGCTGGAGTACCATCAAAGTTATAATAGATACTATTATTCGAAATAGATTGATTTATTCCTATAGCTCCTTTCAATTTAGTATTTGAATAGGATACAGCAAATCGATTTAACTTTTCATCAGAAAACTGACTTGAATATCGTACGTGATTTCCACTAAAACGATTTTGCCAATAGAAAGGAGATTGTACTTGAAAATTTCCACTAAACGCTAATTTAGAAATAGTATCAATGCTGTAACTAATTCCTAATTGATTCAAATAGTCTCCTTTATTGTAGCCAGAAATTCCAATTCGAGTTTGAATATCTATATTAAATTTACCTAAATTCTGATTAAACTGACCAATTACATAATCTGAATTGTAAATGGTGTCGAAAATACTATCCTGTGTGTAAGTATGATATTGATGTTCATATTTTAATTTAAGCCGATTATCAAAAAGACTAAATCCAATTGAATTCCTAAATTGAAGTGCATGTATTGAATCAAATGTTTTAGATGAATCTAAATAAATAGAATTGTAATAATTGGTTACCCCATTATCCTTATACCATTTCCAACTCCACGCCAATTCAGATTCTTGAAGTAACCGAATTGCTCCAAAAAATGAAGAGTCTAACAGAACCAATTCCTGGTCTAAATACACGGACTGGCTTCTCATTTTCTTCGTAGCAGAACTAAGGTTGACATTTAATAAATCAGAATTATCTACCCCAACACTCGTCGCATCAGTAAATGTTATACCTCCATTCTCTTGTACTTTTAAATTAGAAATAAGGTAATATATCTTTAACCTGTACTTTTCATTTTTAGTTTGATAATTAAGACTTGTATTAAAATGAGTGTTATCAGTTAATTGGTTAAGATAAAAACCTTCCGAAATAATTCGATTGTAATCAAAACTAAGATTCAAACCTCTCCCAAACTGATTACTATGAAATACTCTAAAGTACTGTTCCTTCTTAGCACCATTAATATATTGGATTAAAGTAACGTCCTCTAGTTGCTGATAGAATTTAATTTGCCGACCTTCAAAAAGGGAACTTGAGTACCCTTGAAAAAACCCATTGTAATTTGGTAAGGAGATACTATCAAGATAATGAGTAGGTAAACCTATGTTACCCATTGATGTATTAAAAAGCCGATGTTTAAAACGATAATCCTCGAAATGTTCTAAATTGATAGGCGAGTAGGTAGCAGTATCGTGCTCTATTAATGTAACGTATTTACTAATGGTTGAGTCTTGAGAATACCCATACAACTTAACTAACAACAGAAATAGTAAAATTGAAGCTTGTTTAACCATAGTTTTAGAAAGGTCAAAAATATGTAAAAAACCCCATACATTTGAGCAGATTCCTACTCAAATTAAAGGATATTCTATACAAGAAATGAATTAAGAACAATGCTAAATAATCGGTAAAAAACGGAAAAATTTAGAACAAAAATTTGTGCAAAAAAAAATCCTCTAAGCAAATGCTTAGAGGATTTAAAAAAATGGCGACGACATACTCTCCCGGTTAACCCAGTACCATCTGCGCTGATGAGCTTAACTTCTCTGTTCGGAATGGGAAGAGGTGATC
>NZ_JBSRUB010000028.1:0-13119 GCF_055129545.1 Acidiluteibacter sp.
TTAGCTTCTATACCAGAGGAATGAATTTTGCCGATATGATGTGCTTGGAATGGAAAGATGTTGAGGCTAACGTCATCTATTACACTAGAGCGAAGACCAAAGGAAACTTCTCCATAGCCATTATGCCCCCAGTTCGGAAAATTTTGGACTATTATCGCGTTCACGGCTATGGCAACAAGTACGTATTCCCATTGTTGTTTCGTGAGGACTACACCCCCACCCAGCTTGCTGATCGGAAACATAAAATGCTCGGTATTTACAATAAGGAGCTTAAAGAGATCGCCAAACTATGTAATATAACGAAAAATGTCAGCAGTTATGTGGCCCGGCATAGTTTTGCTAATTGCCTCAAACAAAAAGGTGTAGCCACCGATGTCATTAGTGAATCCTTAGGACATCAGAATTTAGCGGTTACACAAGCCTACCTTAAAGAGCTGGATACTGAGATTGTGGATAAGGCGCTTGAAGTGTTGTTATAGCGAAAAAATAAATAGTTTTGAAAAAGACTAAGCTAAAATAATTGGATACAGGTACCTTTCACTAATGCAAAATATCGCTAAAATTTGCATTAAGAATATTGTTAATGCAAAATATCCTATGATTTTACAATAAGCTACTTACTAATGCAAATACCTACTAGCGTTTCAAAAAGAACAATTCATAATTGTTTCGTTAGACTCCACAGGTAAAATGTTTGCATCAGTCAATTTGTAAACGAACAGTTAATAGAGAAAAAGAAAAAACTAGCTTTGAGATAGCTTCATAAATGAAGTCCTTTTTGCGATATTCCATCATAACCGTTCATTTTTTCATTATGTTCATGGACAATGAACAATCAAAATTAATGAACACGGACAATTTTACTAAAAACTCTTCAAGCTATTTTCAAGTCCACATCACTGTAACCTGAAAATGCAAGCAATTCTGTTACCCAGCATACTTTGGCTAATTGCCTTAAACAAAAAGGAGTTGGATAGTGCTGTTCTGAATGGGACCAGTGAGCTCAGCTTTAAAAATTGTGGTATAGTTTCCGATGTGACTTTTAAGTTGTTCAGTATTGAGATTGATCATTAAACTTCCCACTGTTGGATTATCTCCATCCGAGAACAAGTATTCCCTGGCACCCAAAATTGATTTAATAAGTGTTATCTTACCTACCTGCCGTGGACCTATCGCAAGTATTGCTTTACCTTTCCCTAATTTTTGAACAATTGGTTGTTCCCATTTACATTTAATCATTTCAAATAGTGATTTAATTCACCAAAAGTTATGTTATTAGGTGAATCACTATTTGCATACCAATATGTGTATGATTTATCATTCATTAAGAGTCAATTTTTTTATTTAACGCATGAATTATCATTCAGTATAAATCATTTAACCATTTCATTTTAGTACTTTCGAAGTAATAGTGCCATTTTTTTATCAGCAATCTTGAGAAGGCTAAAAACCCAGAAGTTTTTCAACTTCTACAGGGTCTAGGATATCCTCAATTCCTATTTAGCTTTTGTTGAATCCAATTCATTGACATCCATTTCCGCTTTGAAGTAGGGTTTACCAAAAATAGACTCTACCTTGTTGATACTTTAGATATGGAGGTTTAAGGCCGGTTCAATTTAAAGCGGACGATTGCTTAAACTAAGCAATGGCAATTGCGCATGTTTTTGATACTAATTTAAGATTTGCGCACGTTTTTTTATGTTGGCGCAAATTTTCCTAGTTTCATTTGAATATTACTTGTAATTCCTTTTATTTAACGTTCACTTTTCAATTATTTAGCTTTTTCATGTTACATGAAAATAGAGCATGAAGGAAAAAAGGTGGAATTTTAAAAACTAAAGGACATTTTTGAAAACTTAGATTTTAAGCTAAATACATAGACATCACGGGGCCTGCATACAGAACTTCTGATTATTAAACTCGGGTCTTTACCTAGCCTATCTTAAAGAGTTAGATACTGATATTGTAGAAAAAGGTCTGGAAGTATTATTGAAATTCAACAACTCAATTAAAAATACTTTAGTAAAAATGCGAGATAATTAGTAATTATTACTAACTTTCTCGGAAAATTACTATAATTGTATCTCGCCGATTTTATAAAAGAAAAACTCTCACTTGAAGAATACTCCTTTTCCAAGGACGAGCTCCAAGAGGTAATCCAGAAAGATAAGGAGGATTTAACAACGGATTTATCATACTTAACTAAAAAAGGGGATATTATTCCGCTAAGAAGGGAATTTTTTCTCATTATCCCCCCTAGGTACTCGAAACAGACCAAACTGCCAATTCAATTATATAGCGAAAAGCTATTTAAATACTTAGAAAGGCCCTATTATATCGGTTTATACTCCGCAGCTAAATTTCATGGTGCAAGTCATCAGCAAATTCAGCGTGATTATATAATTACTACAAAGCCAACCCTATTGGACATAAGCAAAGGGGCATTAGATATACGTTTTTTTACTACTACCAATTGGCCTGAAAAAAATATTCTTACTAAAAAATCGGATGCTGGAATTTTCAAAATTTCAGATCCAGTATTAACCGCTGTGGACCTAATTCATTATCAAAATAAATTGGGCGGATTGAATAGAATGCTCTCTGTCCTTGAGGAGCTTATGGACAGTATTAATTACTCCAATTTATCAGATTTATTGTCATGGTATCCGCACAAAAGCACTTTACAAAGATTGGGATATTTCATTGATGGATTCGAAAACGATAATGAAGAGTTAATTCAATTACTTACTGAATATTTCAAAACAGTAAAATATTATCCTGTCTTGCTCAACCCATCATCCAAAAAAAGTGCTGGAGCCGTAACTAATTTTTGGAAAGTTGATGAAAACATTAAACTAGAAAGCGATATATGATTCCAAGACCCTACATAGCAGCCTGGCAAGAACAAGCTCCATGGAAATCATTTTCACAAGTAGAACAAGATTTGGTCATAAGCAGAACTCTGGTAGAGTTGTTTTCTGATGATTTTCTACGAGAGAATCTAGCTTTTAGAGGTGGAACGGCATTACACAAACTATACCTTCACCCTGCACCTAGGTATTCTGAAGATATTGATTTGGTTCAAATTAAGGAAGGTCCCATCAAACCTATTATGGAGCGCATTGGTGAAGTTATTACATTTTTTGAAGAACCCCGAAACACCAAAGTTAGTGGTCATGGAGCAAAAGCGTTTTATAGATTTACTTCAGAATATGAAGACATACGCTTACGCCTCAAATTAGAAATTAACTGCAAAGAGCATTTTAATGTATTACCTTGGGTGGAATTTCCATTTGAGGTAAAAAGCGATTGGTTTACAGGGAGTGCCAATATAAGAACTTATGACATTAATGAGCTACTAGGCACTAAATTACGTGCACTATACCAACGTAGTAAAGGACGTGATTTATTTGATTTGGATTTTGCCAGATTGTATCTGAATTTAGACTATGACCTTATTCTGAAATGCTTTAATGAATATATGACATTTTCGGTTGGCAAACCACCAACTCTTAAAGAGTTTGCACTAAATATGGAACTAAAGGAAAGCGACCCCAATTTTACAGGAGATATGGAAGCCTTATTGCGACCAGAAATTGAATATGACCAAGAAACAGCTTTTGAGTGGTTGAAAACTAAATTAATAACTGAATTGTAGAGCATAAACTAAATGAACGCAGTAGAAATAGAGGAAGCGGTATCGGAACTAGCTAGTCAACCATTTGACAGAGAAGAATTCCCTTATTCTTTTCTTGAAGCATTCGGTAATAAGGCCACTACTATAAAGCGGCTACGAGATGGGAACTCCAATAAATCTACAATTGATGGTGGCGTTCTTCAACGAAATAACATTCATATCGCTACTTGTAATGAAGGTAAGGTTTTAGAAACCCTAACAAAGTTAAGGGAAAGCCCAGCAACCATAAAAGCTAAGGCAAAATTTATTCTTGCAACTGATGGTAAAGATTTTCAGTCTGAAAATATTATTAGTGGAGAGACTATTGTTTCAGATTACAATGACTTTCATGAGCATTTTGGGTTTTTCTTAGAATTAGCAGGAATAAGTACGGTAAAAGAAATAAGGGAGAGTGCTTTTGACATTAAGGCTACGGGACGTTTAAACAGACTCTACATAGAGTTATTGAGTTCCAATCCAGAGTGGGCAACTGCAGAGCGAAGGCATGATATTAACCATTTTCTTGCCAGGCTAATATTTTGCTTTTTTGCAGAGGACACGAATATTTTTAGTGGAGATAATCTTTTTACAGGTACCGTGCAACAAATGAGTGCTTCCAATGCTTCTGATACACATGAAATTGTAGCTGAAATTTTTCGTGCAATGGATACTAAGGTTTCCGACCGAAAAACGAAAGAAATTCGGAACTGGGCGATGAAATTTCCTTATGTAAACGGGCAATTATTTTCTGGTTCTATAGACTGCCCAAAGTTTACAAAAATTGCGCGTTCCTACTTGCTGCACGTTGGTAATTTGGATTGGAAGAAAATCAATCCTGATATTTTTGGTTCAATGATCCAAGCGGTGGCCGATGATGATGAACGTGGAGCACTTGGCATGCATTATACATCGGTGCCAAATATTTTAAAAGTATTGAACCCCCTATTTCTTGATGATCTAAGAACTCAATTGGAAGAAGCGGGTGAAAATGCCAGAAAGTTGCTTAATTTACGAAAACGAATGTCTCATATTCGTGTTTTTGACCCTGCTTGTGGTTCTGGAAATTTCTTAGTAATTGCTTATAAGGAATTACGAAAAATAGAAAATGAGATTAATATACGGCGTGGAGAAGCTAATCTTTCATCTGAGATTCCATTGACCAATTTTAGAGGAATTGAGCTACGGGATTTTTCCGCGGAAATCGCAAGATTAGCACTTATCATTGCAGAATTTCAATGCGATGTCCTCTATCTCGGTCAACAATTGGCCTTGGCTGAGTTTTTGCCTTTAGACGCTCAGAACTGGATTACCAAAGGAAATTCTTTACGAATTAATTGGCTTTCCGTATGCCCTCCAACAGGTACTGGGGTTAAACCAATTGGAGATGATCTTTTCAGTACACCACTCAAACAGGCTGAAATTGACTTTGAAAATGAGGGAGGAGAAACATATTTATGTGGTAACCCTCCATATTTGGGAAGTAAGAAACAAAACAATCACCAGAAAGCAGATCTTAAGAATATTTTTGAAAAATACATAAGTGGATGGAAACCATTGGATTATGTTGCTGGTTGGTTTATGAAAGCTGTAGAATTTGGACAACACACAAGTGCTGCATCTTCGTTTGTGTCAACTAATTCTATATGTCAGGGACAACAAGTACCTTTATTATGGCCACTAATTCTTAAATCAGGACATGAAATTTCTTTTGCTCATACTTCTTTTAAATGGGCAAATCTGGCAAGTCATAATGCAGGTGTAACTGTTGTGATAGTTGGAATTTCTAATAAGCCAAATCAAATTAAAAAATTATATGATGTAGATAATAATGGTAATACAGTTTCTCGTATTGTTCAGAATATTAATCCTTATTTGGTTTCAGGTAAAAATATACTTGTAGAAGGTTCGAGAAGTCATATTAGTGACATACCAGAATTTAGCAGAGGTAATTCTCCTACTGATGGAGGTTTTTTACTTTTAGATAGTCATGAAATTAATGATTTGGGGCTTACAGCTGAACAAAAGAAAAAATATATTCGACCATTTGTTGGATCAAATGAACTAATTAATGGTATCAATAGGTATTGTATTTGGGTAGATGATGAAGATGTCAAGAAATCAAGTGAAATTAAGGCTTTTAGAGAGCGGTATAAAAGAGTTCATAATTTTAGACTTAAAAGTTCCAAAAAGTCAACAATAGCTGCTGCTAGTTGGCCTCATAGGTTCGACGAAAGAAAACCACTACCTTTGGAATCTTCAATTTGTGTGCCTGTAACAAGTTCGGAAAACAGAGAATACTTGCCTGTTGGATTACTTCCACCAGAAACTGTTGTTTCTAATTCTGCATTTAGCATGTCTTGCAATGATCTTTGGGTGTTATCTATTATCTCTTCAAAAATGAATCTGATTTGGGTTGCCACAGTATGTTCAAGAATGGAAATGCGGTATCGTTTTACAAGTACCCTGGCCTGGAACACTTTTCCAATTCCGCATTTTACAGATAAAAATAAAATGGATTTAACAACTTGTGCTGAAGAGATTTTAATCGCACGGGAGCGCCATTTTCCAGCTACAATAGCAGACTTATATGATTCCGAGAAAATGCCTGAAGATTTAAGGCAAGCACACGAACGTAATGATGAAGTTTTAGAGCGTATTTATATTGGTCGCCGTTTTAAGAACGATACTGAACGCCTTGAAAAACTCTTTGAAATGTATACACAATTGACTTCGAAAGAAAAAGCTGTATGAAAGAAACGAAAATAATACCATCTGTTACCGTAAACTATAAAAGTACTGGTAACTCTATAAAATCTAATGAATTAGGTATGCGTGCTATGCAAGAGCGTGCCTACGAAAAACGAGGAGAGCAATATCTTTTGATAAAGTCACCGCCTGCATCTGGTAAGAGCCGCGCATTAATGTTTATAGCGCTTGATAAACTCAATAACCAAGGAATAAAACAGGCCATTATAGCAGTGCCAGAAAAGTCCATAGGTTCAAGTTTTGCAAACGAACCGCTTTCAAAATTTGGGTTTTATCATGATTGGTTTGTAGAACCCAAATGGAATCTTTGTAATGCACTTGGAGAAGATGGTAGTAAGGTCAATTCTGTTAAATCTTTTTTAGAAAGTGATGATAAGGTTTTAGTATGTACGCATGCTACGTTTCGTTTTGCTATAGATCTTCTGGGCATAGAAGTGTTTGATGACAGACTGATTGCAATAGATGAATTTCATCATGTTAGTGCTGATGAGAATAATGTTCTTGGTTCGCAACTCAAAGAACTGGTTGAACGAGATAAGATACATATTGTAGCAATGACAGGATCTTATTTTAGGGGTGATGCTAACCCCGTTTTAATGCCTGACGATGAAGCCAAATTCGATACTGTCACATATACTTATTATGAACAGCTTAATGGCTATGAGCATTTAAAAACATTAAATATTGGGTATTATTTCTATAGTGGAGCCTACGCGGATGAGATTCTTAATGTTTTAGACCCTAATGAAAAAACAATCATTCATATACCAAATGTTAATTCTCGGGAAAGTCTGGGTGATAAAATTAAAGAGGTTGAACATATAATCCATGCGATAGGGGAGTGGCAAGGCATTGATTCTGAAACTGGATTTCATCAGGTAAAAACAGTACAAGGAAAAATCATTAAAATTGCAGATTTGGTTGATGACGATATTAAACGATCTAAAGTTCAAGCTGCATTGAAAATGCCAGAAATAAAAAAGAACCGTGAATTCGTAGATATTATAATCGCACTGGGAATGGCCAAAGAAGGGTTCGACTGGATTTGGTGCGAGCATGCGCTCACAATCGGTTACCGCTCTAGTCTCACTGAAATTGTACAAATTATAGGTCGGGCCACTCGTGACGCACCTAACAAAATTCAATCTAGGTTTACGAACTTGATTGCAGAACCAGACGCGTCTGAGGATGCTGTAACAGATGCGGTCAATGATACCCTAAAAGCCATTTCTGCAAGTTTATTAATGGAACAAGTTTTAGCACCAAGATTTAATTTTACACCTAAGAATACACAAAGTGGACCAGTTGAAGGATTTGATTATGGTGAAGGAGGCTATGATACTAATAAAGAAAACGTGGGTTTTAATGAAGAGACTGGTCAATATCAAATTGAGATCAAAGGACTTACTGTCCCAAAAAGTAAAGATGCGCAACGAATATGCAAAGAAGATTTAAATGAAGTAATTGCAGCCTTTGTACAGGATAAGCAGACAATAGAACGTGGTATGTTTGACGAAGAGTTAGTGCCACAGGAACTGACCCAGATTAGACTAGGGAAAATTATCAAAGATAAATACCCTGATTTAGATGAGGAAGATATTGAATCAGTAAGGCAGCATGCCATCGCTGCACTTAATCTTACTCAAAAGGCAAAGGAAATTGCAAATAGGGAAAATGAGTTTGGAGAAAAAGCGAATACGGCTTTAATTGACGGCGTACGTAAGTTTGCAATGGATGTTCGTGAACTAGATGTGGATTGGATTGATAGTATTAATCCTTTTAGTGAAGCATATTCCATTCTCTCTAAGTCAATGAACGAAAGTAGTCTAAAAGCCATGGCGGAAGTCATATCAGCCAGAAAACAAAATATATCTTTGGAAGAGGCCCGTGATTTGGCCAAACGCGCTTTAAAATTTAAAAAAGAACGGGGGAGATTGCCAGATATAAAATCTGCAGATCCTTGGGAGCAAAGAATGGCCCAAGGCATAGCTGTACTCGCCCGATTAAAATCTGAAAGTAATGGCTAAAAATAAAAAATTTACGGAGGAGGATGATGCGCTTTTAGCTGAACTAGGTATAGAGGTTGACGTTAAAAAGGTTCAGCAATATAATACGAAAGAACAGCGTATTATCGCTGGTTTTGAGGAGATTTTAAATTTTGTTGAGGAGCATGGTAGGGTACCCGAACATGGGGAGAACAATGATATTTTTGAAAGACTTTATGCTGTTAGACTTGATAAAATTAAGAGTTCAAAGGAGTGCTTGGAGATACTTAAGAATTTTGACACCAATAATATATTGAGACAGGAGGATAAGATAGTAGATATTTCAAATGATATTGATGACGAAGAATTACTAAAGCAACTTGGTGTAGATATTGATGCCGACAAGTCTATTACAAAATTAAAACATGTAAAAACCCGTGCTGAAAAAAAAGCAGCCGAAGAGATTGCTAATAGAACACGATGTGAGGATTTTGAAAAATTCAAGCATCTATTTGAACAAATAAAAAAAGAAATTGATTCAGGTTTAAGAGAAACTGTTCGGTTTCGCAAGGATGCCGGCTTTACTAAAACCACTTTAAAAAAGGCTCAATTTTTAATAGTAGGAGGACAAATTGCGCTTATAGCGGAAATTGGAGAATCATTTAAAGCGCCAAACGGTGAAGAAGATTCGCGTCTAAGAGTTATATATTCAAATGGCACCGAGAGTAAGATTTTATTGAGGTCGTTGATTAGAGCCATGTATAAGGACGAAACTAGTAGGTTTATAACAGATCCAGGTTTAGGCCCTCTCTTTTCTGGAGAAGTAAATGAAGATGATCAAGAAAGCGGAACGATTTACGTTCTGCGCAGCCTATCCAATCATCCAATGGTTCAAGAAAACAAAGATGTTGTCCATAAAATAGGAGTAACCGGGGGAGATGTTAAAAAACGCATTTCTAATGCGAAAAACGATCCTACCTTTCTAATGGCAGATGTTCAAGTTCTGGCCACGTACAAATTAGCCAATATAAATCGAGTTAAACTTGAAAAGGTAGTTCATAAATTTTTTGACGCTGCAAAGTTAGATATTGAAATTAAAGACCGTTTTGGAAAACCCGTAAAGCCAGATGAATGGTTTTTAGTGCCACTTTTCATCATTGATGAAATGGTAGAAAAAATTAAAGATGGAAGTGTTAGTGATTATTATTATGATCCTAGTACAGCTGAATTGAAGAAGTATTGATAATGAACTAATAGCACAATAAAATTCTATAAAGACTATTAACAACGTTTAAAAGTGTAAATTCTTAGGAAAACCAGCATTTCTAAGTGAATGGATTAGATTATATAATGGACGCAGAAAAAGCAAATAAGGATTACATTGAGCTTAATAAAGAGTTTAATAGAATGAAGCGTAAAATTCATTCTGAAGCTAATATTAAAGATTGTTTCCACCCATCTAAAAATGAATGCGTTTTACCTATAAAAAGCGCCCATAGTCTTCAAAGGCAGGGATCTCTTCGATTTCTAGAGAAGGATAAAAAAGGAAACAAGTATGTATATGTCCATAGTGAGAGAGAACATAATTTCACGCATAATTTTTTTGATCTTAAACCGACAGGTCGTAAAGCGGCCACAACTTTTGATGGATTTTGTGAATTTCACGATACAGAAATATTTAAGGCAATTGAAAATGAGCCTGAAATTACTGATATAAATAGTGACGAGCATTTATTTTTGCATACCTATCGCTCAATGGCGATTGCTTGTCATAGAAAATTCGAAGAATTCAAATTTTATAATTCAACCGATTCTGAAATTGTAAACTTTCGTAATAAAACTAATTCTCCGAGGCAATTATGGGAAACTAAAATGGGTGTATCTGCTGCACTTGATGATCTAAACGCCCCTATGGAAATAATTAATAAGTGGTTACTTAACAAGCAGTATTCTGAATTTGAATATGCCATATTTGAATATCCGTACACCATCCCTATTGGCTGTGCAGCGTATATTACTCCTCACCAAATGCCTTCTGGAAAAAAAATACTTATAAATGATTTGTCCAAAGAAGTATCCAGTATAATAACTACCGTTCTGCCATTTTCAGATAGAAGTGTTGTAATCCTTGCTGCATTCCCAGATGACGCAATAGGCGGAGAGTACATTAATCAATTAACTTCAATTAAATATGAATTGAAGCAACAAAAGTTCTTAAGCTATTTTCTATTTGACGGTAGCTATTTTCTATTTGACGGTGCTGAAAATGTGGTAGTTTCTCCACATTACATTGATACCAAACCTATTTCATGGCGAAAAAGATATTGTGAACTATTGAGTTTTGTTGCAAGTAATCATACTAACCTTTTAAAGTATGATGCAAACAAATTTTTTATTAATTATTTTAACCGGTCTAGTGCTATCAACAAATAGATCATATGGGATTATGGTATGCCCATAACAGACATTCGCTCTCCTTAAAACCAAAGCTAATACCCAATCCCTTGAAACCTATAGAACATTAGGAAATTCAAAATAACTAAATCATTTTAAAGGGGAAACTTATAAGGTCACCTGCAAATTATCAAATAAGCCACAGAAAATCAAACTATAGTTCTTATGAGGGTCATGTTGTAATATTTTGTATACATAGTTTCCTCCACCACAAAAAATTCATTAGAGAAATTCTTGGGCAGATTGTAAGACCAGGAGGACAAAGGTGTAATCGAACGGTGATATTTGATTCCGGTCAGTTCATCAATTATGACATCTTCTTCTAACAATGGTCTGTCCAAATTTAGTTTAACAAATAGTTCTCGGCCACCTATAGCTAATACAAAACTATCAGAAACACCTTTGTTCAAAATGCCCTGTTCTGTCCAAGTAATACTCAATATGGGCTCCAGATTAAGCTTTACAAGTCGTATCATCGCGGTGGTAACTGACACGCCATAAAACAATTTTAATGCACATATGGCCTCAAATCCCTGTTTGCCGAATTCTACATAACTTGACTTAAAATGATTTTTTGGCATTAACAATGAAGCCGCAAATTGTTGAGCTTCCTTCTCAAAGGTCTTTTTTTCAGCATTTTCAAGGCTTGAACCTGAAAAAGCTATCGATTGACCTAACTTCAATCTATTTCTATGTTTTTTTAAAAAGTAATGCCCCAATTCATGGCTACAGGTATATCTAGCAACCGAATAATAGGACTTTTTCAAAAAGTCGAGATTCAATAAAATATAAAACCTTCGGTTCGCATATTTTATCAAACCCCTGAAATACCTTCCATAATTTCCTTCAATGACATCGATCTCCAATTTAGTAGCAATTTGGAAGGGGTCAATTGGAAATTCAGTGGAATATTTAGAGATTATCCTTTCCGCAAGTTCATCAATTTCTTCACTAGGTATCTCCATTATCACGTGGGTTTACTCTCCTGCCATTTTTTATACTGTCCTCGATATTCTTTATAATATTGTCAGGAAGACTATTCCCTTCCTCTGCCTGGGCTGCCATGGCAGAAATACTACCATCCGCATTGCCGTCATCTTGGTTTTCTTTCATAAACTTCTTGTAAATATGGTCAGCGTCATCAACATCATCTGGAAGTTCGATTTTAGTATTACCAAACATTTCTACGTATGATTCAATCTCTTCATCAGATTCAGGGAGATTGTATCCGTAAAATTTGAGCGCATCATACACTTGCCTCTCAAAGGACTCACTAAATTTATTTGATTCGTTATTGCTTGCCATAATTGTTGTTTTTCCGTTTATTAAAATACTCCTTATAGGTTTGTTAATTGTATTTGATCCTTAATTTTCTTTATAAGTCTATTTTTACTTTGAATAATTGCATTCTTACCGATTCCGTGCCTCTCGACGAGCTCGGCCATCCGAGTCTCGGGTAAGTTCCAGTTACCCCTCTCATCAAAAATACCCGACTGATTATAGACTTTCAGGATATCTTGTTGTTTATCGGACAACTTTATTTCTGATAGTGCTTTTTGAATCGCACGGTACATTTCCAATTTTTCGTCTGACAGCTCTCTTCCCTCATCAGAATCATCATATAGTTTTTCCTCGGCCCTGATTCTCTGATCCAAATCGATAGAAACAATCTTAATCCGTCTTTCCGGTAACTTGACGTGTTGATCGAAAAAAGAGTTCTTAATAATCGTATACAGCCAACTTCTTACATGCACTACAATCTTCTCAGGTCTTATTCCTATTTTACGTTCGAAGCCTTTGGCTTTCTTCAGTACTTTAAAGAAAGTGTCCTGGCTCAGGTCACTGGCCATGGCCCTTGCCTCATCCTGAGGTCGATGTTTGAAAAAGTTATAGCACGACCCATAAATAAAATCCTTGTGCCTCCTATGAAACTCACCGAAAGCTTCTTCCAGGAAAGGGTCGTCCCTGTCTCCAATCATTTCCAATAATTCGTAATCTGAAGTCCCTGTTTTTACGACCATAACAATAAGCTTTGATTTAAATGTTAAGTGTAGCTGGTGGTTCCATTGCAATTGCAATATATAGTAGTAATACGCATACCGATGACAGGTTTTGTTCCGATATGACAAAATACAGCAAAAAATCAGATTCTGTCATCACACATCGTACTAATTACAAATACAAAATTCACACATTATGACTGAAATAATTGATATTGAAGAATTCGTTAAAATGAAT
>NZ_JBSRUB010000029.1:0-5483 GCF_055129545.1 Acidiluteibacter sp.
ACGAAAACGGCGCCATCGGGCAGTTTGAAACCAGTTGGACGTTTCGCGGGGGTATGGATCTCCGCGACGAGGTGATGGGTACCGAGGGCACCATCTGGATCAACAACTTCCTACGAACGGGCTTCGAAATGTACACCTCTGGCAAGGGCGCCGACTACGTGGCCGAAAAGGCCGAGAGCAATTCGGGCTGGCTGTTCCCGGTCGGCGATGAAGTGAACGACCTCGGCTATAATCATATGTTTACCGACATGTTCAACGCCGCCGAAAAAGGTGAGGAAGCCGCTGAAACTTTCTACGACGGATACGTAGTCAATGCTATCATTGACGCCGCCTATCGCTCCGCCAAAACCAAACAATGGGAACCCGTGCAACTACCCGTGTGGCGCGGACAAGAAGGCCTCACCAAGCCCTCCAACTACACCGACTACGATGCTGATCACTACCTCATCAAGCAAGAAATGACGCATGATGGGAGGAATAAGTTGATCTTAAAGGAGAAATTGAGCGGAAAGATTGTGGAACGGGATGTATAACAACGTCCCGAAAGTTGGCTTCAATACAGAGAATTGATAAGTGAATTAGCATATACTGTATCTCAATTACACGCCAGAGGCGTCGACGGTTAATAGCAAAACATGAAAGAGGCAACTCACACCCAAAGGGGCCGACCCAACGCATGGTGTTTGGCGAATGATTTTTTATTTTGCTATTCCCAGATGCTCCCTTCGGGACACTTACTTTACGGAAAGTAAAATTCAATCTCCGCTTATTATATTATAGTCTTCTTAATTCACTCTCATGCAAACATACCCACTAGAAAATCAACCTAATTTTCTCCTTTTAAAGGCGGGGTACATTGTAGATGAGATCATCGCTCTAAAAGACGATAAGAAAACATACATCGAAGAAATTGCCAAACAATGTCAATTTCATTTAAGCACCGAAGGTGTGATTTTCAACTTTGAAAATCCTGAACCAATAACCAGTATCATTCATAATCTTATATCAAGAGGTACTCCAACTCGCGCAAGTAAGTATCTTACAGAAAGAATTTTAAGAGTTGTTCCGGAAGATCATGTCACGGAAATAATTTATGCAGACATTAAAAATGGTGAACTCCACGACAAAGAGGATTTATTAATCAAGGTAGCACAAGTGCAGAAAGTATTAACAATACTATTTGCTGCAAATCAATTGAATATTCATTCTAGTGTAATCAAGGTATGTTGTAGTGCAGATTTTTTAGATACTGTACAGTTGAGCTTTGGAGACATTGAACAATGGTATCATTGCATCTCTTCGCTAACTGAAAATAAGCGAAATTTTCCTAAAATCTTAATCTCCACCGATTTGAAAAAGGATTATGATTTAGCAATTGCTTGTTCTTTCGATATGCCGGATAATATTAACGCGCTAATGAAAATTCATATTGATCCGGTGGAAATAGACTATACGTCTAATAAATTTATCACATCTTCAAAAATTAAATATGCTAGTATTGGAGAATATGATGAAAGAGTAAATGGACATTTTGAATATAATTCTCAGGCAAAAAACGACTCACTAACTTATATTCTACAATCCATTTTTAGAAAAAAGGATTTTCGAGCAGGGCAGTTGTCAATAATTAATAGAGTTTTGCAAGGCCAAGATGTAATCGGGTTACTTCCCACCGGGGGAGGGAAATCACTTACTTTTCAGTTGGCCGGGCTATTACAGCCCGCTTTAACAATAATTATTGATCCAATTAATTCATTAATGCGTGATCAGTACGATAAATTGCGTGAGCTGTATATTGATGCAACGGTTTATATCAATTCGTACAATAGTCAGGAAGAAAGAGAAATTAACGAGGAGCGATTAGTGAATGGAGAAATCTTATTTTTTTTTGTTTCTCCTGAAAGATTACAAATACAAAAATTTAGAGATTATCTTCTCAGGTGTAAGAACAATAGAGTCTATTTTGGCTATGCAGTAATAGATGAGGCACATTGTGTATCGGAATGGGGGCACGATTTCCGAATGACTTACCTAGGATTAGAATCCAATCTGAGAAATTTCTGTCATGTAAAAAGTGGCGAATTAAACCTGTTTGCTTTAACAGCTACCGCCTCCTATGATGTTTTAGCCGATATACAAAGAGAGCTAAGAATGCAGGATGATGCAATACAGAGTCTTCCAGCTGAACAGATCGATAGAAAGGAGTTGATATTTGACCTAATTCCAATTGAGGAAACTGGAACAAAGCAACCTGGCTGGTTACGAGAAAAACAACTAGCTTATAAAAAGTATCCAAAAATAGAACAGCATTTAAAGAATTTTCAACAGAATTTCTCTCGTGCAATATCAGGCAATTTAAAAATTCTTACAAAACAACTCAAAAACCTAAATAATTCACAAGAGAAAGATCGCATTGAAAAAAGTATTCTTTTATTTCAAGATTTCGCATCAGAATTAGAAAAAGAATCTGATTTTTTCAGGGCCAAGAACAATAAAGGGTATCAAAATGCTGGTATTATATTTTGCCAAACAGCGTCGGATGCGCTTGGTAATGGTGTAGTGGCACTTTCAGGGTATTATGGAGGAATGGTAAACCAAGTTAAGAGGGATGTACAATGCGTGGGATTACAGCAAAGACTAGGCTGCTTGGACATTGTAACTTTTTGTAGCGGTGACGATTATAATCAAAGATCAAGTAAATATGTAGACGTTGTTGCGAAAGAGTCCTTCAACAACCAAACCAAGTTTTTATCGAACCAAGCTAACTTAATGATTGCTACCAGAGGGTTCGGTATGGGAATCGATAAGCCTAATGTTCGCTATACCATACATTATGGATTACCAAATTCGGTTGAAAGTTTTTATCAAGAAGCAGGTCGGGCAGGTCGTGATGGCAAACCTTCCCTATGCTCTATACTCTATTGTCCGGAAGATATTATAACCAATGAGGACTTTCTAAATAATTCTTTTAAAAATATAATAAGGGAGCAGTCAATTGTAAAGGAACTTTTGGAAGAAGTTAGATATGAAAATAAATTTTTAATAAATTATTTAGGTAGTATTCTATCAGAAAAATTCAATCAGAAAATTGAGGCTTCATTTGAAAAAAAATACACAGCTACAAAAATTTATTTTCAAACAAAGGTAAAGAAATGGAAATTCGTCGATGGAAAACCAAAACCTGATGATCCTACCATGAAAAATTTTGGTAATCTTAACATAACTTCTAAAATATGGGTAAATGCAAGCGGACATAATGACCAAACTACATTTGAAGAAGCGACGTCTGTTTTAGAATTTGCTAAGTCTTTTATTTTACAGAATTGTACCGGGGGTAACGAGTTGGATTGGCTCAAACAAGTACATAGCATAGGGATTGAATCTCTTGCAAAAAGCGGTGTTAACACACAACTCATTGTTGGCTTTACGAACAATGAAGTTAGTAACATTACACAGACGCTCTTGAAAGAAACTATAATTGAAGAAATTAAAAAAGAAGTTATTTCTGAGGATGGAAGTAAATATACAATAGACGATACAGAGCGTTTTGTTAGAGCAGCTTATAACTTTTGTGAGGATGAGGATAAATTTGTCAATGAAAAATTACCCTATGAATTTGAGCGACAAACCGGCACAGAGATGAAAGAGGTTTCTAATAAAATTAAAGAAGATATTAGTATCTCATTTAATCGAATTAGAAATGACCCAGATACCCAGCGAGCGATTTATCGGATGTCTGTTATTGGGATTGTTGATGACTACACAATCGACTATGCAAAAAAAGCTATTGTAATTAATTTTTCAAAGAAAACTGATGAAGAATATAAAGAAAGATTCGTTGATTATTTAAGCCGTTACGTTGGAAGCGATAAACGCCAAGATTGGATAAACAAGGTTGACGAAAAGGAAGGAAGTGCTTTGCAAAGATATCTTTTCACGTTAATAGAGTTTGTGTACGAGATAATTGTTGAAAAGCGAAAGAGATCAATTGGGTATATAAAAGACCTGTGCGATCAAAGCATAGGTAGGGCAGTGTATGCAGAGGACATAAATCAATCCTTCCGCGAGGATATTATTTTATATTTTACATCAAAATTCTCAAAAACGTCAGGAAAAGGTTCGTTGAATGAAGATACTGGCAAAGGAACCAAGGATGACTTCGGCATAGTGGAGCAATATTTAGAATATATAGACGAAGCACCGGATGGTCTAGGAGATCAGATTAGTAACATTAAGCATTTGAAAGGAGCATGTGCGCGATTGCTCACAAGTTACCCTGAAAATAAATCGGTTAGGCTGCTAGACTGTTATACTACGCTAATTTTGGAGGCGAAGAGCTTACCCACATTAAATTCCTATGAAAACTCTCAGTTTATAAATGCTTGTGATACATATATTAATGTTTTTCAAGAATATGAGAAGGGTAATTATTTAAAATGGATTAGTCATATTTCTTTATTTAATAGAAAGCTAACTGCGATGGAGCCATCGTTGGAATCAGTTGTAAACCCAATGAGTACTAAATTGGTACTATCACGCCAAAATAACTGGCTTACAAATTTTAATCACAATTTCATAGATATAGAAATATGAATCAAGAATTAAATAAAGAGCTAACGATATTACAGGAAGAGTTAGGTAAAATAAAATCAGTTTCTGAAATACTGAATAATTCTAAGAAGTCTGTTGCAGATATGGCAGAGCTTTCAGAGAAAGCACTGTATAGTTTTTTAGAGTTGTCACCTAAGTTAAATAGTCTAATAGAAAATGAAGTTCAAGAGCTTACCCGTGTCAAGGAAGGATTTGATGATGGAGTTTCGGATCTAAAAAATAGCCTCTTAGAAGAAATCACGAATCATAGAGAGCTAGTAAATTCCCTCTTAAATACACAAATTACTGCTAACTCTCAGAGTATTTCAAAGCTCTCTTCCGAAGTGATAATAGCCAGTAGTCAGGGAATTGAAGAAATGAAAAATTTCAGTGCCTTGCATCATCATGAAACAGAATATTTGCAGAAGGAGATTATCCGTGAATTTCAATATATTAGTAAGGTTCAAGCTGAGCAAGTTGAAAAATGGCAGAATTCATATATCAACAAAATAGACGAATTGAATGAACTGTTAAGTGTTGAGATAGGCAACAAGCATTCCTTGATTATTAGAGCATTAGAATTGAACAATAAAAATCAGATTGATTTAAATATTAAGCAGGAGAAACAAATACATTCAATTAAAATTGTGATTTTTGGGATCTTAGGACTTGCCATAATTATTTTAATTAAGTTGTTTTTCTAGGCTTAATCTCAAATTGGTGGTTGGCTTTCATAGCATCTAGAATTGATTTTGGTTTTGTTCTTTCAATGGTTCGTCAATTTTCAAGATATAAAAAAGGCGTGTTAGCTTTGGGTCTCTGACCTCCCAATTACTAACAACGCCCATGCAAGGACAAGCCCTGCTGGCTGCAATAGTAGCTAGCGTACCCGA
>NZ_JBSRUB010000030.1:0-39172 GCF_055129545.1 Acidiluteibacter sp.
TCAATCGTGTGCAATGCGGTCTTTTTAATTCAAAATTAGGGAATACAACTATTGGAAGTGGGATTTGTTCGGGAAAAGATGTTAGATCGCTGCGCTGCTAGACCGCTTCGCTGTTAGAAGCTAGATGTTAGACTTGTTTGAATTTATTGATATTCATTTGATACTAACATAATCGTTCAATACACTTATAAAATTTACTTTTCTAACATCTCTCCTCTAGCTTCTTGCGTCTAGCTTCTACCCTCTAGCTTCTTGCCTCTGACTTCTAGCTTCTAACCTCTTCTTCAAAAATTATTTATCGCATTCCGAACATTTCCGTACTTATCCAATAATTCTTTGGCTTCTTCATACGAAATAGACAATTCTCCCATCAGCATTTGAATACCTCTTTTTACGAGTTTGTTATTGCTCAGTTGCATGTCCACCATTTTGTTGCCTTTCACTCGTCCCAATTGAATCATCACGGAAGTAGAAATCATATTCAAGACCAATTTTTGTGCAGTTCCAGCTTTCATTCGAGTACTTCCGGTGACAAACTCAGGCCCTACAATGACCTCGATGGGAACATCAACTTCTGCAGCCAGTGGAGAGTCAGAATTACAAACGATACAAGCAGTAAAAATACCGTTGGCTTTAGCGTTTTTTACTCCACCGATTACATATGGGGTAGTGCCAGAGGCCGCAATTCCAATCACTACATCATCTTCAGTGATTTCATGTGATTTTAAATCTTCCCATGCTTGATTGTTGTCGTCTTCTGCGAACTCAACAGCTTTTCGAATGGCAGAATCACCACCAGCGATTATTCCTATTACTTTGTCGTGAGCCACTCCAAAAGTAGGCGGGCATTCGGAAGCATCTACAATGCCTAATCGTCCGCTAGTGCCGGCTCCGATGTAGAACAAGCGTCCACCTTTTTTCATTCGTTCAGTCGCAGCATGGATGACCAACTCGATTTTATCCATCACCTTTTCGATGGCATAAGGCACTATTTTATCTTCTTTGTTGATGCTGTTCAATAGCTCTTTTACGCTCATTTGCTCCAAATGATTGTATTTAGAATCGGCTTCTGTAGATTTTGTCATATTACAAAGTAGGGTATTTTTCTTTAAAGAAATTTAAAAATGAATGTAAGTTTCCGTTAAATTCAGTCTCAAAAATAGATTGGAAATTGGATTGTTGTTTATTGTAGGTATTAAATCCTGAGAAATAAGCATTGTTCAAAGGATAACTGCCATCTTTTAAACTTTGAAATGCATTGGGAGTCTCGAATTGAATCTGATTTAAAGCAGTTCGAATGCTTTTTATTTGTCGTTCTTTTGAGGCAAGTCGTTCATTAATTGGCAAACCGACACTGCTTTCATAATTCAACTTTAACAACTCAAGCTCTTCTTTCATAAAGTCAATGAATAAATCTCGATCCTTTCTTTTGTTGAGGTAGTCAGAAAGCAAAGAATCTCCTCCAGGATATTGTTTTAAGAAAGCTACAGCGCCTTGATGCCCGATGAATGAAGCGAGGTTCTCATTCATTTCTGCACTATCCTTTACATAGATGGTGGTGTGTGTCAATTCGTGTAGGATGAGGTTGGCCAAATCGCCTTTGCTTTTCTCAAGATTAGTCGATAAAATAGGGTCGGGAAACCAACCCAATGTAGACCATGCGGAAACCACATCTATTTCTACATCATAACCTAGGTTCTTTATTTTCTTCGCTTCAGCTTGCACCAATTCTTTTTTGAAGAAACCTTTGTATGGGAAACCTCCAACCAATGGAAACCGCCATTCGTAGGGCGTTAAGTCAAATCTTGGAGCTGCGGTAACTACCCATAAAGTAGGCTCTCCTTTTTGATCGTAAAGCGTCGTGTAATTTTTAGAATCAGTCATTCCCAATTCATTTATTCCAAACTCTCGAACCTCTTGTATGAATTTTATTTTCTGTTTGAAATCAGCTGAAAAGTTGGGATCAGCAAGAAAGTCGTTGATTGGTTTGGAGGCACCAATGACTTTTAGTTGACCTTCTAATTGAAGAATTCCATAATTGATTTCAGATGCTAGCAAGCCAATCAAGGCAAATAACAGAATTCCAATGAACCTGAATATGGACGACCTTTTAAACACTTCTCAGAATGTCGATTAAGATTGGTTTCAATCCACTGAAGAAGAATTCAACAGCGATTACCATTACAATTAAACCCATCAAACGCATGAGGATTTTATTTCCGGTTGGGCCAATGAATTTTGTGATTTGAGAAGCGCCCCACAACACCACAAATATGATGATGCAGATTAATAACATGGTTCCGATCATTATTGCTTTGTTCTGGAATTGCACAGCATCTTCCATCAATACAATGGCATTGGTAATGGCTCCTGGGCCACAAATCATAGGGATGGCAAGAGGCGTAACAGAAATATCATCTACATATTCACTGATTTCATTTTTATGGATTTTAATCTTCGTTAATCTGGCTTGAAGCATGTCATAACCCATCATAAAGAATATAATTCCACCAACTACACGAAAACTATTGACAGAAATACCAAAAAATTTAAATAATATTTGGCCACTAAAGGCGAATAAAACTAAACTCAAAAAAGCGACAATTACAGCTTTTAGAGCCGTTTTAGTTCGTTGTTCTTGATCTAGTTGACTAGTCATTGTTAAAAAAACTGGCATAATTCCAATTGGGTTCATCAAGGTGATGAAAGAGGTAAAGCAAAGTAGAAAAAAGGAAATTTCTGTTGTCATTTTAATTTTTTTAAATCCAAACTGGGTTTTACTTCGTAGATGGGGCAGTTAAGGTTAATTAAGGAAAACAACGAAATCACTTTGATTGGGATGTTTTAGTGTTTCGGTTTTTCTTTGTTTTTTGTTTGAGGAAGGCTCTGTTGGTAGCGGAGCCTTCTATTTTTTACCCCTAACGTGTTTTTCTACTTCGTCCCAAGCCTCTGCAGGTACTTTATCCATCAATGTGAATTCACCGGCATTATACAGCCATTCTCCAGCATCTATCGTCATTACTTCTCCGTTTACATAAGCAGAATACTCAGACATTAAATAAGCGGCTAAGTTGGCTAATTCTTGGTGTTCACCAAATCGCTTCGCAGGAATTCGCTGCAAGGGATCAATATCTTTCAACACGCTTTCTGGGAATAATCTAGAAAAAGCACCTTCTGTTGGAAACGGTCCAGGGGCAATGGCATTGGTACGAATGCCGTATTTAGACCATTCCGCAGCTAAGGATCTCGTCAAAGCTAAAACACCAGCTTTCGCACATGCAGAAGGAACCACGTATCCAGAACCAGTCCAAGCATAAGTGGTAACGATGTTTAGCATTACCCCTTTTATTTTTTGATCGATCCAATACTTTCCTAAAGCCAATGAGAAATTGTAACTTCCTTTCAGCACGATATCCACAATCACATCGAATGCTTTTGGAGAAAGTCGTTCAGTAGGACTGATGAAATTTCCTGCTGCATTATTCACTAAACCGTCTATACTTCCAAATTCAGCGATAGATTGTTTCAAAACTTCGTCCACTTCCAATGGCTTTCTTACATCACAAGCTACTGCTAGAATATTTCCACCAGTTTCTTCTTTCAGTTCTTTCGCTGTTTGTTGGATCACTTCATCTTTCCGACTACAGATGACCACATTTGCTCCGAGTTTCAAAAAGTATGCAGTCATAGATCGGCCCAAGCCGGTTCCTCCACCAGTAACTATAATCGTTTTTCCAGCCAATTCTTCGGCTTTAAACATTGGGTCAGTATACTTTATCATTGTTTTTCTTTTTTATCATTTATACCAAAGATGGAGCTTACTATAGACAATACTAAACTGTAAATTAAAGCCCACCAAAATCCATCCACTGCAAATCCATCTATAAAACTATCTACCATTAGAATCATAAAGGCATTGATTGCCAATAAGAACAATCCAAGGGTTAGAATGGTAACTGGAATCGTAATGATGATAAGTAATGGTTTTACAAAGAAGTTGACCAAGGCCAATACAACGGCTACGATAATGGCAGTAATGAAACCGTCGATATGGACGCCTGGTAAAATATAAGCGGATAGAATTACTGCTAATGCGCTTGCGAAAATTTTTCCTACTGTTTTCATATTTATTAATTTTTAAGGACTTACTACTTGCATTAATTGAGCACAGATAATTGCTCCGAAAGTACCTACTGCGTAACCAAATACCGCCAGTAAAACACCGACAGGAGCAAGAGAAGAACTAAAAGCTGAAGCTACAATAGGAGCAGAAGCTGCACCACCAACATTCGCTTGACTACCGACTGCTACAAAGAAGAACGGAGCTTTTATTAATTTGGCAACAACCAAAAGAATGATGACGTGCACCAACATCCAAACGAGTCCGATGGCAAAATAGCCAAGATTTTCGAAGATAGCCGTCACATCCATTTGCATACCAATAGTAGCTACCAATACATATAAGAATACACTTCCAAATTTAGAAGCACCTGCGCCTTCGTATGATTTTAGTTTTGTAAAACTCAATGCTAATCCTGCAACTGTAGCGATGATAACCAACCAGAAAAATCCACTAGCTAAAGAACTTAATCGATAAGCATCTAAAGTGGCTTGATGTTGCTCCATAAAGGGAGTGATTAAATCAGAACCAAAGTGTGCCAATGCAGTTCCACCAAATCCGATGGCGATGATGGCAAACATGTCAGAAACACTAGGATTTCTGTTTACACTCAGTCTGTAGTCTTCAATACTTTTCTTTACTTCAGTAATGGCTGAAGAATCTGCTTTGAAAAATCGATCCACTCTCGCAGAAATTCCGGCACCATATAGTAGGAATGCCATCCAAATGTTAGCAACAATTACATCCACAGTTACCATTGCAGAAAACAATTCATCACTTGGTTGGTATATTTCTTTCATAGCAGTTTGGTTGGCTCCGCCACCAATCCAGCTTCCTGCAATAGTAGAGAGTCCTCTCCATACTTCGTCAGGGCCTGCACCACCAACAAGGTCGGGAGAAAATACGGATAAGATTAAAATGGCAATAGGTCCTCCTAAAATAATTCCCAAAGTTCCTGTTAGAAACATAATGATGGCTTTAGGACCTAGTTTTAAAATTCCTTTAATGTCAATACTCAAACAGAGCAAGACTAAACTTGCTGGTAATAAATACCGAGAAGCAACAAAATAAAGATTGGAAGCCTCAGCATCAATAATCCCGAAAGTATTCAACAGACTTGGAATAAAATAGCACAACAATAACGCAGGGATTACTGTATAGAATCGTTGTAGTGTTTTGTTTTTGCTGCTTGAAGTCACAAAAACGACAGCTAGAATAATCATTAATATTCCTAAAATAACTGCATCATTGGTAATCAATACTGATTTTTCCATTTTATAAAAGTGATTTAATTCAATCTGCCAAGATAAGTTTTTTGAAATTTACAATGAATTCTTCGGCACGCTAATTCTTACAAAAAGGAATGTTTAATTTCGTGTTTTTATAAGCGATAAATGGATAGTTTACTTATTGGAAATCGGAACCTAAATGATTTAGTGATTAAGCTAAGTGGCTATAATTATGTCATTGTAGATCCTGATTTATCAATAGTTAGTAGCAATAGGTTAGATTTTGAATACTTTCCGATTTACAAGGCCTTTTTTGATTCTGATGAAGAGAAAGATTCGCTCTTAGGTTGCAAGGCAGTGTTGCGAGATTTTGTTGATAGGACTTTCAATGGTGTTTTTGATGTGAAAGAAGTAAATGGAATAAACCTTTTTTTTATTCCTGTTCAGTTCCAAGAATATATAATTGTATGTAGCACTAGGGTCGTAAAAAAGCGAGAACGAAGAAGAATCTCTGATAAACAATTTACAGCTGAATCAACCTTTGAATTGATCTTTACAATAGACGATTTAGGAGTCGTGGTAGAGCAAATAGGCGTAAATGACCTTTTAACTACTGATAAGGTGATAGGAAAGCCCTTTGCAAGTATTTTTGATTCTGAATATACTGATCTCATTCATCAAGCATTTGATAGAGTGAGAAGCTCTGGAAATATAGAACACCTTAGTTTAGCAAAGGATGCCGAGGGATTAGTGTTATTTTTTAAGGGGACTTTAATTCTTAATTCTCGAAAAGATTTGATATTAATAGTTCGTGACGATACTGATCGATTAGGAAAAGAGTTTGAATTGAGTTTGAAGAATAAAGCAATTGAAAACTCTCCCATAGGAACATATGTAATCGATTATGAGAATCAATATTTCTTATATGCAAACAATGCCTACTATGATATTACTGGATTCAATTCTTCTCAGATATTAGGAGGAGAAATAAGTTTGTTTGACGAACCATATAGCAGTTTGTTTTTTGTGGGCGAATCTCAGAAAAAAATAGAAAAAAAATATATCGATAGCATTAAGCACAAAACGCGTTTCGAAGGAATCTTTTTATGTAAAAAAGTGAATGGTGAAGAGTATTGGAACAGTATGGTTTCAATACCTGTATATGATGAAGACCTAAACAAAACAATTTTTGTTGGGATAGTTCAGGACATTACTGAAAGAAGAAAGTCAAATGAGTTATTGATGAGTGCCATTATTAGTACTCAAGAATCAGAGCGAAGTCGTTTTGCACAAGATTTACATGATGGTCTAGGTCAAAAAATACTGGCTGCGAAGATGAATTTATTAGCGATGAAAGGTGATTTATTGGAAGACTCAAAGGTTGGACAATTGCATGAGAAATCGGTAGACTTATTAATGAATGCGATTCATGAAACACGGAATATATCCCATAGCTTGATGTCAAATACCCTAAAAAGATATGGGTTGACTGATGCAATAAATGAAATGATTCGAAGTTTTTTTAACCTGAATGAAATTACAATCAAGGTTGAGAATGAAGTTTCTAAAGAAAGATTTGGATTAGATTTGGAGATTGGAGTGTATAGAATTGTTCAAGAATTATTTAACAATTCATTGAAACACTCAAATGCTTCCAACATCGATATTCGGATCAAACTAATGACTGATAGTTTATTATTTGTAAAATATAAAGACAATGGAATTGGTTTTAATTTGGAAAAATTAGAATCGAATAAAAAAACAGGTATTGGAATACAAAATATAAAATCGAGAGTGGTCTTTTTGGGTGGACAGTTTATAATTGAAGCTGCTGAAAATAAAGGATGCTCCTATACGTTGTATTTGCCAATAAACAGAAATATAGATGAAAAAGAGAATTAGAATATTTTTAGTGGATGATCACGATATTATTCGTGATGGATTAAAGGCTTTAATTGGTACTACACCTTCTATTGATGTGGTAGGAGAGGCGGCTAGCGCAGAAGAAGGGATTCAAAGAATATTAGAGTTAGATGTGGATGTGGTTTTAATGGACATACAAATGCCCGAAATGAATGGTATCGAGGCAACAGAAGAATTGTTGAAATTGAAGCCGGACTTAAAAATAATTGCACTTACCATGCACAATGAAGAAGCATATATATTAAATATGCTTCAGATTGGCGCAAAAGGTTATATGTTAAAAGAAAGTGGTAAGGCAGAATTAATTAAAGGAATTGAAACGGTATATAAAGGTGGGAAATATCTAAATAATTCTGTTTCTGTTAAGTTAATCGATAATTTAATTTCTGGAAATTCTGATTCCGTATTTGTAAACGAAAATGATGATGCAGCTTTTACAAAAAGAGAATTACAGATTATTGGGTTTATTGTAAAAGGATACACAAGTCATGACATTTCGTTAGAATTGGATATTTCTAAAAGAACTGTGGAGACACACAGAAGAAATTTATTTCAGAAGGCAAGAGTAAAAAACTCTATCTCTTTAGTCAAATTTGCTTATGATAATAAGTTGGTAAAGCGCTAATCTTTAATGATATTTAGGAGGGTTTTTAACTCTTCTACTTTGTCCATTACACCTGCTTTTCCAAAACAGAAAATAAGGTTGTTGAGCAATCGTTCAATGACTATTTGGTTGGTGCATGGTAGGAAATACGATTCATCTTCTTCAATTTTTAGCTGAGAAAGAAAGGTCTTGATTTCTTCTTCATTAAATATGGTTCCACCATTGAATGGGTTGACATAAAAAAGAACATCTTCTTGTAAAAACTCATCTACAAAGTCTTCAGGAAGAATGGTGTAGGCTAGCACGAAATGTTCAGGAAGGTTAACTCCGTAAATTGGAATTTTAAGTTCTTTTGCGATAATTAGATAGATCAAAGACAAAGAGATGGGGTTGCCTTTTTTACTTTCTATTACATGATTGATGAAGCTGTTCTGAGGAGAATGGAAGTTCTTTTTATTTCCTGAAAATCCATAAATTTCAAAAATAACCCGTCCAATGATTTTAGCCTTTTCTAAAGCTGTGTAATTGGGATTTAATTCTAACCAGACTTCTTTCACCAATTGTTCAAAAAAACGTTCAACTTCTCCAACGTCTAAATCTGGATATTGATAGCGTGCTATAATTAAGGCTCCATCCAGTAAATCTTTTCCTTGGCTATTTTTCCATTGGGCAAGATCTTTTTGAACTCGATCAAATTGAATTTGATGAATCAAATTTTCAATCCGTTGTTGTAATATATTATTGAAGGAATTACCCCAGGCATATTCTAAAATCGGCACAACATCATTTCCGATCAGTTTTAATTCTTGCTCAACTTGAGAGAATACAAACTCATCAGGGTCGTCTAATAATTCTATAAGTGCTTTAATTTTAGTTTCTGAGTGCATCGCAACAAAAATACAACCCTTTTAAAGCAGAAACCGTCGTGATTTTCTGATTTATTAACCTTTAGATGTTAATCGAGCCAATACTAACTGAACTAGCTCAGTCATTGCTGGATGGTAATCTTTACTGAATTCGTTGGCTAATCTATTGGCTACTATTACACATAAGGTGCAAGCTTCGTGTCCTAATAATCGACTAAGACCATACAAAGCAGAGGTTTCCATCTCGAAATTTACCACCTTTTCTCCTTCATATTTAAATGCAGAGAACTTATCATTTAAGGTTGGATCGTTCAATTCTAGGCGTAGAACTCGACCTTGTGGGCCATAAAATCCGGGTGCTGTAGCCGTAATTCCATTGCTAATTCCTTTGCCTAACTTATTAATTAGTAGTTCGGAACCTTTTACTAAGTAGGGTTTAGTAATCTTAGGGCTGTAGTTGGTCTGTTTTAAAATTTCATTCAATAAAATTGATTCTTCTGAAGTCGGCTCAAATTGATAGAAATTTAAAAGTCCATCCATTCCTAACCCATATTTACTCATTACAAAGGAGTCTACTGGTAATTCTCTTTGCATGGCTCCACAAGTACCTATTCGTACAATTTCTAAAGAAGTTAATTCTTGCTTAACCGTTCTGTTGCCTAAGTCAATATTTACCAATGCATCCAATTCGTTCAAAACAATGTCAATATTGTCGGTGCCAATTCCTGTAGCAATTGCAGAAACTCGTTCGCCATTAAATATCCCTGTATGTGTTACAAATTCACGGTTGGATATTTTACATTCGATGGAATCGAAGAAAGAAGAAATTAAAGCCACTCGTCCGGGGTCACCAACTACAATTATTTTTTTTCCAATATTTTCTGGTTTTAATTTTAAGTGATAAACAGAACCATCAGGATTCAACACCAATTCGGAAGGAGCTAACTTTTTCATCTATTCTTATTAAAAATGTCTAATTACTGCAAAGAAAAAGAAATAAACAGTTTTATGGGTAAATGCTTCTTACTATCTTTGGTAGGTAATCAAATACTATCTTAATAAAACAAAAAATATGGAAAGCCAAGTTGTCATTAAAAAAATATTAATACCATTAGATTTTTCCGAAACTTCAATGTTAGCCTTAGAGCATGCGACGAATTTAGCAAAGATTGAAGATTCGAAAGTTGTTTTGATTCATGTTTTAAAGTCAGGCTCCTATAGTAATGTTTTACCAAGTATTACCGGCGAAGGTGATGGTGTAGTGTTAAGAGATGAAATTTCATCTAAAATGAATGAAATTGGGAATAAGTTTAAAGCAGATACTGGAGTTGATTATGAAGTAGTCCTTGCTGAAGGAAATGTAGCTAGTCAGATAGTTGATACAGCTCATGAGTTAGAAGTCGATTTAATAATGATGGGGACTCATGGAGTGAGTGGTTTCCAAGAATTCTTTATGGGAAGCAATGCATACAGAGTTTTTACAGCAGCAATGTGTCCTGTATTGACAGTACAGTCACATGCTAAAAGTTTAGGTGCAAAGAAAATAATGTTGCCACTAGATAGTTCACCGCATACAAGAGACAAAGTAAGATATGCCGTAGCCATGGCCAAAGCATTTGATTCAGAAATATTGATTCGAGCGCTAATCACTCCAAACCACGAAGAAGAAAAGAACATTTTTAATTTAAAAGTTCAACAGACCGAAGAACACCTCGCCAATCATGGTGTTCGATATTCATCCGATTTTATCTACGGTGATGATATCGCTGAAATGACTTTGGAAGAAGCGAAAAAGGAAAAGGCTGACCTAATTATTATAATGACAGAGCAAGAAGCATCTACGGGGTTGTTCATTGGTCAATATGCACAGCGTATTGTGAATCACTCTAGAATTCCAGTTCTGGGAATTACTCCATTGGGAATTGTGCAATCATTCTCTCAAAGAAATTTAGGAGGAGATTATCGTCCATTTGGACTTTAATATTATAAAGAACTCAAAGGGGGCGATGCCCCCTTTTTTTATTTTCAAACATGACAGCAGAGATTATTACTATTGGTGATGAAATTTTAATCGGGCAGACTATAGATAGCAATTCTGCCTATATGGGGAAAGCATTGAATCTGATTGGAGTTTCAGTTAGAAGAATTACTTCAATCAGTGATACTAAAGCAGAAATAGTTGCAGCCGTTCAAGAGGCTCAGTCTAGGAGTGACTTGGTGATTACAACTGGAGGATTAGGTCCTACACGAGATGACATCACAAAACTAACCTTAACGGAATACTTCAATACTGAATTAATAACTTATCCTGAAATACGAGATTTTATTAAAGATATTTTTGAAAGCAGGGGCTTGCCCATTTTGGAGGTTAATTTAATTCAAGCTGATCTACCGAAAGATTGTCACATTATTCCAAATAAAATTGGAACCGCCAGTGGAATGTGGTTTGAGCGTAATGGAAAAGTGGTCGTTTCGTTACCAGGCGTGCCATATGAGATGGAGTATTTAATGCAAAACGGAGTTTTGGATAAAATTCAAGAAACATTCACTACTCCTAATGTGATTCATAAAACAGTGATGACTTCAGGAGCCGGAGAATCATTTTTAGCCGACCGAATCAAAGACTGGGAAAATACCTTGGATGCAGAAGGTATCCATATCGCATACTTGCCATCAAGTGGAATTGTGAAAATTCGACTAAGCATTATTTCTAATGATAAAGTAAATGCGCAAGAAAGAATAGACCGGAAAGTAATGGAATTATTGCAAATAATTCCTGAGTATATATACGGGTATGATGATGAACCATTAGAAGCAGCAATTGGAGGTTTATTAAGGAACGCTGAAGCTACTTTGGGAACTGCAGAAAGTTGCACCGGTGGATATTTGTCTCATTTGATTACTTCGATTCCTGGAAGCTCTAGTTATTATTTAGGTAGTTTAATTTCATATACCAATGAAATTAAAATAAAGGAATTGTCAGTAAAGGCCATTGATCTTCTAAAATACGGAGCTGTAAGTCAGGAAGTAGTAGAACAAATGGCAAAAGGGCTTAAAAAACGATTGAATGTAGATTATGCGTTGGCGACTTCTGGAGTTGCGGGTCCTGACGGCGGTTCAGAAGAAAAACCAGTAGGTACTGTTTGGATTGCTTTGGCAACTCCTGATGGAAGAGTCATATCAAAACTGCTTAAATTGGAGAAAAATAGAGGCCGAAATATTCATCGATCTGCTATTGGAGCGCTGAATTTATTGCGATTGGAATTAACTAGAAATTAGAATTATGGCAACTTTGAAAGTAGGTGCGATGGCTCCAGATTTTTCATTATCTGACCAACATGGAATTATTCATCAATTGTCTGATTTTAAAGGAGAATGGGTGGTTATTTATTTCTACCCCAAAGATGATACCCCTGGCTGTACCAAACAGGCCTGCGCCTTTAGAGACCAATTTGAGGATTTTAAAGACGAGGGCGCCATTGTAATTGGAATTAGTTCAGACGACCGTATCAGTCATACTAAATTTGTGGAGAAACACAATTTGCCATTTATCTTATTAAGTGATGAAGATGAGGTAGTCAGAAAAGAGTATGGGGCTAAATCACTATTTGGACTCATACCATCTCGCATTACTTTTGTGATCAATCCAAAAGGAGTAATAGCAATGGTTTTTAATGCTATGTTTGATGATGTAGAACATGTTAAGCGTTCTTTGGCTTTGATAAGAAATGCAAAATAGAATGCTACAACCTTTTTTTAAGGTGTTACAATAGCGCTTCTTTTAGAAATAGCTGAAATGCTAAAAGCACCCAACATTTTCTTTTGTGGTTGATTATTCGCATCTCTGATGTTTCCATAAACATTGGCAGGTGGAGTGGCAAATAACCCACCATTGTTCGTTTGAACGGAAACAGCCTCTAAAAACTCATGAATTTCCTCATTAATACTCAATAGTTCCACTCGGATACTATCATTTAGTTGATAGTAAGTATCATTTTCGTTGATTGTAAAAACTCGAAGAGGAAATATAAAGAGTTTACCGTCATCCGCTAAATCACCAAATGCTGCATCTTTATCAGTCAAATAAAAGGTGCCATCACCACCAACTCTTTTTCCATTTTGATAAGCTTTTATCCAATAAAAATCAGTTCGGTTAGGGATATCAGTTGCGAAAAATTCGGCAGTATATCCATCATCTTCATCTTCTTTAGGGGCATCGTCAAATTCAAATGCAATGCTATCAACAGGAGGTACTGGGTTTAATACAGAAGTAGCCGTAAAAAACTCACTTCCAATAGTCAAATTCATAGTGTACGTAACTCCAATACTATCAATCTTTTCGCCAGTAAAAGTCGGTGTCCATACATAATAACCATTGTTACGTTCTACAAAATTATATAAGGACCCATCATTTCCAGAAACAGTAACATTCGCTCCTTTTATAGAAGGCGGTTGACTATTATCAAAGTAAGAAGCCGTAGTTGTTAATCGAATAAATTGCTCACGACTCTCATTCGTTATAAAGGCGTCAGCAACGTAAAGTGTTTCTCCATCTTGTAAATTGATGTCTACAACATCTTCACAAGAAACAAGGGAGATACTTAGAATCAATAGGAATATCAATTTTGATTTCATAGTCTTAAAAATTAAAGTTATAAGAAATAGCCGGAACCAATGTTCCTATAACTGAGAATTGTATAGCTTCTGTTCGTCGTCTATCGTCTTCGTTTTGCTGAAAGTATATGCTAAACGGATTCTTTCTAGCGTACAAATTGTACACTGAAAATACTAGTTCAGAATCCCACTTTTTAGTGTTGTCTGGATTCAAATTAAGAGTTGCTGAAATATCCAAACGATGATAAGCCGGAATTCGAACATTATTTCTGCTTTCTTCAGAATTGTGAGGAATTACCGCACCTTGCACCTCGTATCGACTAGTAGGAAATGTAGTTGGGGTTCCTGAAGACAATACAAAGTTTGCAGAAAAACTCCATTTCTTCGATAAATCATAGCTTCCTACTACATTTAAAATGTGGGTTTTATCAAATCTTGTAGCGTACCATTCATTGTTGTTAATGCCATCTACCTTTCTTTCACTTCTAGAAAGAGTATAACTGATAAATCCATTAAACTGTCCTTTTACTTTTTTCAAATATAATTCCAAACCATAGGCTCTGCCATCTCCACTTAATAAATCTGCATCTAGGTTTTGGTTGAAGAATATATTTGCATTATCAATATAATCTATTTGATTTTGAAAATCTTTATAGAAGACTTCTACTGAGGTTTCATAGGTATTTTTCTTCAAATTTCTAAAGTATCCAACGGCCACTTGATCCACTAATTGTGGTTTTAAGTTGTTGTTGGTAGGCAACCAAATGTCAACTGGAGTTGAGGCTACAGTATTAGAAATTAAGTGAAGGTATTGCGCCATTCTATTGTAGCTTCCTTTTACAGAACTTACTTCATCAATCGAATAGTTGATAGAAAAACGAGGCTCAGGATTAATGTATGAAGCAATTACTTCATTATCGTCGTAGGTTTCTATCCGATCCAATTCTTTCCGAACCCCTGCTGTGGTATCTCGATAATACCTCGCTTCTCCTTTACCTAGTTGAGCAAAATTAGAAAGTCTAATCCCGTATTGTAAGGTAATTCTTGATCCTATCTTTTGTTCATTTTGTAGGTAAAGCGCATTTTCAATGGCATATTTTTCAGGAAGTGTTATCGAACTTCCATCACCACCAGTTGTGAATGAAGCATCAGCCGGTTTGAAAACGTAATAAATGGCTTGGCCTCCAAATTTTAGTGTATTCTTATTATTGATAAAATAGGTGAAGTCAGGTTTCACACTGTAGTTTATTATTTTTGAGTTCCAGTCGAAATTATCCAATGGTTCTTCTGGAATATTCACTCCTAGTTTGTAATCGTAATTGCTGTAATAGGCCGATAAGTTCAAGAAAAGTTTCTCATTGAAAATATGATTCCACCTCAAAGTAGAAGTGGCATTTCCCCAATCAAAAAAGAACCCACTTCCAAATACATCTCGTCCAAAAAATCCCGAAAGGTACAGTCTGTTCTTATCATTAATTTGGTAATTAACCTTTGCGGTCAAATCATAAAAATAGAACTTACTGTCTTTCAGATCATCTCTTAAAAATGGCTTTGCCAATATATCAGCATATGATCTGCGACCTGCAATTAGAAAAGACGCTTTGTCTTTCTTGATAGGGCCTTGCAGTGCTAATCGGCTAAAGATTAAACCAACACCACCCGAACCTTCAAATTCTTTTGAGTTTCCTTCATTCATTCTAACATCCAATATGGAAGATAGTCTACCACCATATTCAGAAGGAATTCCACCTTTAATAAGAGTGACATTTTTGACCGCATCTGGATTAAATACAGAGAAAAATCCCAATAAGTGAGAGGAGTTAAACACCGGTGCTTCATCTAAAATGACCAAGTTTTGGTCGATTCCACCACCCCGAACATTGAAACCAGTACTACCTTCCCCAACGGTGCTTACTCCTGGTAGTAATTGAACACTTTTGATCACATCAGCTTCACCTAAAAGTGCTGGAATCTTTTTGATTTGTTTCGAATCCATTTTGGCGACACTCATCTCTACTTTGGTCACATTGGCATCACTTCTTTCACCGGTTACTATTACTTCGCCTACTTCATTCGCTCGTTCAACTAATTCTATGTTGTATTGACCGTTGGTAGTGAAGTCTATCGTTTTAACTTGATCTTCAAATCCAATAAAAGAATAAGTGATTTCATATTCGCCCTTAGGCAATGTCAGGGAGTAAAACCCGTAAACATTCGCAGTGGTTCCCATTGAAATGGCTTTGCAATAAACAGAAGCACCGATTAACTCTTCACCGTTGCTGGCTGATTTTATGGTTCCACTGATCGTGAATTTTTCTTGAGCAAATGTGTTGAAGGATAGCAAGAAAAGAAAGGCAATTGAAAGGTATTTCATTGTTTGATTTTTGAAAGCGCAAATGTAATAGTTCAAATATTAACAAGGGATTAAATTTTACAAACTGCTTGTCAAGCAGATGAACGGTATTTTGGTTCTTGTTTTTAACCAAAAAAAAACCTTTGCTTGCAAGCAAAGGTTTTTTTAATCAAGCAATTTGATCTATTTATTTTTTTACAATAATCTTTTCTTTGATTCTTGCAGATTTTCCTGTTAATTCTCTCAAGTAGAAAATACGAGCTCTTCTTACATGACCTTTCTTGGTAATTTTAATTCCTTCGATGAAAGGTGAGTTGCAAGCAAAAATTCTTTCTACACCAACACTACCTGACATTTTTCTTACTGTAAATGTCTCAGTGTTTCCGCTGCTTCTTCTTTGAAGAACTACTCCTTGAAAAGTTTGAACTCTTTCCTTGTTTCCTTCTTTAATCTTATAGTCTACAGCAATTGTATCTCCTGCTCTAAAATTAGGGATGCTGTTGTTGCTGCTTAAATCGTTTTCAACAAATTGTATTGCGTTCATATCTTGTAAACTTTACCTCTAATAAAATTGGTCTGCAAAAGTAGCTATTAAAATTAAATCTGCAAACTACTCTGATGAATTATTTTTCAATAAATCTGGACGTCGAGTTAAAGTTCGCTCCATTGCTTGCTCGTGCCGCCATTCTTCTATCTTTTTATCGTCTCCTGAACGCAAAATTTCAGGCACTTTTAGCCCATTGAAGTCAGCTGGACGTGTATAAACTGGAGGAGCCAACAGATTATCTTGGAAAGAATCGCTCAAAGCAGAGGTCTCATCATTCAAAACGCCAGGCAACAATCTAATGATGGCATCAGACAATACTGCTGCTGGTAATTCGCCACCTGAAAGCACATAATCACCAATGGAAATCTCTAAAGTCACGTAATGATCCCGAATTCGTTGATCGATTCCTTTATAATGGCCTGCCAAAATCATTAAATTGCCTTTTAAAGAAAGTTGATTGGCTAGTTGTTGATTCAGTCGCAAACCATCAGGGGTCATGAAAATTATTTCATCGTAACTTCTTTCCGATTTCAATTGTTCAATGCATTTTGAAAATGGAACAATGGACATCACCATTCCGGCTCCACCACCATAGGCGTAGTCATCCACTTGCTTGAATTTCTTTTCAGAGTAATCTCTCAAATCGTGCAAATGAATTTCTACCAATCCTTTCTCTTGTGCGCGCTTTAAAATGGAAGCAGAAAAAGGGCTCTCTACTAATTCAGGTAAAACGGTAATGATGTCAATTCTCATTTTATACTTTCAATAATGGAAGATGACAAAGTTAATGGAACCAAAATAAATAGACGGTAATTGTATTTTAATACTTTTGCAGTATGGAAGAATTTCCGAAAGTTGTGTTAAGAGCCATGGAGCCCCAAGATTTGGAGTTGCTTTTTCAGTGGGAAAATAACCCAGACAATTGGCCTGTAAGTGGAACGCTTGCCCCATTTTCGAAATATACGTTGACGCAGTTCATTGCTTCTCCTCAAGATATCTTCACCAATAAGCAATTGCGTTTGATGATTTCGCTCAAGGATTCGAATCGATGCATCGGTTGTGTGGATTTATTTGAATACGATGTGTTGAGTCGGAGAGCTGGTGTGGGAATATTGATCGCAGATGAAAACGACAAAGGCAAAGGGTATGGAAAAAGTGCGTTAGCCGCGTTGTCTGCTTATGCAAAGAATACGTTGAATTTGCACCAGCTTTTTTGCAATATAATGCTAGACAATAAAGCAAGCCTAAAATTGTTTGAGCAATCGGGATTTGAGTTAATAGGGGTGAAGAAAGATTGGCAGTTGATTCAAGGGGAGTGGGTAGATGAAGCAATGTATCAAAAGAAATTATGAAGAAAAAAGGAAGTGCTGTTAAAAAGGCCATTTTTATCGCTTTAGCGATTTTTATAGTGATAGGAGTGGTCATAGGTATGATTATTTATGAGAAAGTATTCATGCCCAATGTGAAAGTTAAGGAAACGACTTACCTATATATAAAGACAGGTTCTGGGCTTTCAGATGTTCAGGAAAGTTTGTACAATCAACAAATAGTAGAAGATACGGCTAGTTTTAAGTGGGTCGCTGAAAAGAAAAATTACAACAAACACGTTTATCCAGGTCGTTATAAAATAGAGCGCAAAATGAACAATAATGAATTGGTGGATTTATTGCGATCTGGAATTCAAGAGCCCATTCAGTTGACATTTAATAATGTTAGAACGAAAAAAGAATTGGCAGCTAAAGTAGCAACCTATATCGAAGCGACAGAATCTGAAATTTTAACATTGTTGAATAGCGATGAATTGGCTAAAAGTTATGGATTCAATAGTCAAACCTTTATAAGTCTCTTCATTCCTAATTCTTATGAATTTTATTGGAACACGACTGCTGAAGGTTTTATAAAACGAATGGCGAAAGAGTACAAGAACTTCTGGAACGAAAGCCGAATGGCTAAAGCAAATGCCTTGGGAATGAAACAATCCGAAGTGTCTACACTGGCTTCGGTTGTTCAAGCAGAACAATTGATGCGTCCGGATGAGCGACCAAGAATAGCTGGATTGTATTTAAATCGACTAAAGTTGGGAATGCGATTACAATCGGATCCAACTTTAATATTCGCAATTGGTGATTTTACGATTAAACGAGTGCTGAATAAAGACATGGCGATTGATTCAAAGTACAATACCTATTTATATGCTGGATTACCTCCTGGGCCGATAAACGTTCCTGAGATTTCTTCCATTGATGCCGTATTGAATGCTGAAAAGCACAACTATTTATACATGTGCGCCAAAGCAGACTTTACTTCTTACCATAATTTTGCGACCAATTTGGCGCAGCACAATGTGTATGCAAGGGAGTATCAAAGGGAACTTAGCCGTAGACGGATAAATCGATAATTTTGTATATTTGTCGCCGCTTGAGAAAATAGATGAAAATTAGATATTTAGATATATTATTATGACAAAAATTAAGTTTGGAACGGATGGTTGGAGAGCAATTATTGCTAAAGATTATACGGTAGAAAATGTAGCTCGTGTGAGCATAGGAACAGCCAATTGGTTGAAATTGAATTTTGAAAATCCTTCAGTGGTAATTGGCCACGATTGTAGATTTGCAGGTGAATTGTTCGCCGAAACTACAGCAAAAGTATTGGCTGATTCTGGTGTAAAGGTTTACATCGCAAAAGGATTTGTTTCAACTCCGATGGTTTCCTTAGGAACATTAAAAATGAAAGCAAGTTTAGGAGTGGTAATTACTGCTTCACATAACCCGCCTTCTTACAATGGATTTAAGTTGAAAGGACATTTCGGTGGTCCATTATTGCCTGCACAAGTGCAAGAAGTAGAAGATTTAATCCCCGATGAAAACACCATTGATTTAGATGCTATCCGATGGGAAGATTTAGAGAAAAAAGGAAAAGTAGAGTACATTGATTTAGAAACAATGTATGTAGATCACGTGGAAGCGAATTTCGATATGGAAGCCATTCGAAATACTGACATGCATTTTGCATTTGATGCCATGTTCGGAGCAGGACAAGATGTGATGCGACGATTATTACCAGACATCACCTTTATGCATTGCGATTACAATCCTGGTTTTGAAGGTCAAGCGCCTGAGCCTATTCACAGAAACTTAACTGAGTTTTCTGAATTGTTGCAATTAGCTGAAGGTGATTTAGACTGTGGTTTAGCAGTGGATGGTGATGCTGATCGAATTGGATTGTATAACTCAAGGGGAGAGTTTATTGATTCTCATCACATCATTTTGTTGCTGACGTATTACCTGGCCAAAGAAAAGAAAATGACGGGTAAAGTGGTGAACGCATTTTCAGTTTCACCAAAAGTGAAAAAGTTATGCGATGCTTTAGGACTAGAATACCAAGTCACTAAAATTGGGTTTAAATACATTGCGGGCCACATGGTTTCTGAAGATGTATTGGTTGGTGGAGAAGAATCGGGCGGAATTGCTATTAAAGGTCACATTCCGGAAAGAGACGGGATTTGGATGGGACTAGTGATTTGGGAATACATGGTGAAGTCTGGCAAATCATTGGATGATTTGATCGACGAAGTGTATAAAATCGTTGGTGCTTTCAAATTTGAACGAATTGATTTGCATTTAGAAGAAAGCGACAAAGTAAGAATTATGCAAAATTGTATCGATGGAAAATACAAAAGCTTTGGTAATTACAAAGTGGAGAAAGTAGAAGACATCGATGGTTTTAAGTTTTACTTCGCGAATGACGAATGGGTGATGATTCGTCCTTCTGGTACTGAGCCAGTATTGAGAACGTATGCTGAATCAAAAACGACTGAAGGTGCTTTTGCTATTTTGAAAGCAACACATGAAGCATTTTCTGCCAAATAACCTTGTTAAAGGTATATTTGGTGAATGCCGACATACTGTAAACAAATAGTGATGCAATAACATGCTGCCATTTGGAGGATTTAATAGCTAAGTCGGTATAAGAAATAAGAGTAAACTATATAAAAATAGAAAGGCTGCATTAGTTGATGTAGCCTTTTTTTTGTGAATAAACTCTTAAAATAACCTCAATTCAATCGATAAGGAGTAATGAATCGAAATGGATCGATATCCACTTCAAAAAGGTTTTCTTCTTTCAAGTTTTTGAATAAATATTTTCCTTTCATCATACCCACATCTGAATGCAGCCTGCAAGCAGATTGATAGGTGTATTTCTCAGAAGGTAAAATAATGGGTTGTTGTCCAACAACACCTTCTCCATCTACCGAATATTGCTGACCATTGGAATCTAAAATGTCCCAATGCCGCCGCAACAATTGAAAAGGTTGATCTGAATTGTTCTCAATCGTTATAAAATAATCAAAGTAATACACCGCATTTAATGGAACAGATTGCTCTGAATTAAATCGGGTAATGGTACTGATTTTTATATTGTTGGTTAACTTGCTTACCATAACTTCTAGTTTTGGATGACACTCAAATTTAGCGAAATAATCATTAATTAAAATACAAACTAATTAATTGGTCATATACCGTTCCTTGAGGGCGGTGATAAACGAAGATGTAATAATCGTTTTGAGTTTCAAAATGAGAACCTTCAACGGTAAATACGTCACCTTCTTTTTCGCCATCTGGCAAAAACACATATAAATAGTTGTAATATCCTTGCTTTAGAAATGGGGAGGCTTTGTAGGCTTTATTTTCGTAATCGTATTGCATTTTAAACTCTTCATCAAACTCCCAATTGGTTAATCGACCGAAAACGTATAGATTTCCATTAGCTAATGGTTGATCCATCTTTAAATTAAAATGAACTTTTGCATAATCGGCTTCATTGAAGCTGTCTCTGCTGTCGTCTCGCTTTATCAAGAACTGACCATTCAAATCTTGAGCAGTTAAATAACGAATGGACGCTCGGGAGTTTTCTTGAAGCAGGTAAACATGGTTTTTGTTGTCCTCTTCATAAACGATGTCTTCCACATTGATCGATTGGTAGCGCAAGTCTTTAATGTCGAAGTTTCGGAACTCATTACCGGCCCAAAACAAATTTTTATCCTCGTAATTATAATCCAATTCTCCACCTTTCATGTAAAGTGGTTTAAGTCCTGTGATGGCGTTGTCCCACCTGAAGTTTTGGCGAACAACGATATTTAAATCTTGGTATGGATCATTGATGGTGTAGTTTGGATGGAATATGGAAAAGTCAACTTCATGTTTAAAATCTCTATAACGAGCCAATGTAGCTGCTTTTACATTCGCGACAACCTCTACCTTATTGTCTACAATATAAAACTGTTTGGTCAATAAAATATCTTCTTCATTTCCATTGGTGTACACTTTTAATAAATAGTTCCCTGATTTTATAAAGTTAAAATTTGCATTGGGGAAGTTAAGTTGATAATTGATATAGGGCTGAGTGGTATTGAAGGAAAATTTATAATCTTCTATAAAACCACTTGCAAATCCACTCATGTATTCTGGTTGAATTAATATGGACGGTTCCCAATTCGCATTGCAGTGCACAAAGCTGTAATTATAAGTTTCAAACTTCTTGCCCAACACATCAAAACTCAATGTTAATTGCCCATTTGCTCTCATAAATAAAATTGGATAAGACATCTGATCGTCTTTCTGAAAAAGCTTTACCGATTTAACATTGTCTTTGTAAACATGATCCTCGTATCGCAGAAAGTTGTCTTCGTAGTAATCTGTTGGTTTAGAAGTCGCAGTTGATTCTTTAATTTCTTTAGGCGGCTTGCTCGCCTTTTTAGCGGGATTACAAGCAAATAAAATGACACACAATAAACTTAGTTGGACGTTTCGCATTTAAACTATTTTGAATAGAAAACAAATATATTCAAACCAATTTTAAAACGATTTGTTTCCCTTATTATTAGATACAACAATGGGCGTTGTTTAGTATTTTTTATGAAACATTAAATTAATGTTAAAATTGTTCATTAAAAGTTTTACAAAAATACTTGCCTATAGTTTAGTAATAATTAAATTTGCGCCCGATTTGTATATTGAAACAATTACTATGTCAAGAGAGATAAAAATCAAACGCGGTAAAGACATTAAGCTAGTAGGTTCTGCAGAGAAGATACATGCCAATGGTTTACGTTCAGAAACGGTAGCCTTGAAGCCATCAGACTTTATTGGAATTAGACCGAAAATGCTGGTAAAAGAAGGTGATCTGGTTAAGGCAGGAACGCCACTATTCTTCGATAAAAACAACGAGGCGGTTAAATTCGTGTCACCTGTAAGCGGAAAAGTTGCTGAAATTAAAAGAGGCGCGAAGCGTGTTATTTTAGAAGTGATAATTACTGCTGATCAGGAAGTTTCTTACGAGAAATATGAGACTGGCGGGAATTTGTCAGGCGATAAAGTAAAAGAGTTGATGCTTTCTTCTGGTCTTTGGCCGATGGTAAGACAACGTCCTTTTGATGTCATCTCTAATCCTAACGAAGCGCCAAAAGCAATTTTTATCTCCGCTTTTGACTCAAGTCCTTTGGCTCCTGATTTCGACTTTATATTACATGGTCAGTCAGCGGCATTTCAAGCAGGAATTGATGCCATTGCAAAGTTAACAACTGGTAAAGTGCATTTGAATATCAATGGCGCAACTAGAGCAGACGATGCTTTTACAGCAGCTAAAGGTGTTCAATTGAATAAGTTTGTTGGACCACACCCCGCAGGTAACGTGGGAGTTCAGATTCATCAATTGGAGCCACTTTCTAAAGGAGAAACCATTTGGTTTGTGAATCCACAAGATGTGGTAACGATTGGTAAATTCTTCATTTCAGGACAATACGATGCATCAAGAATAATTGCATTAACAGGTTCTGAAGTTTCAAATGCAAAGTATTACAGAACGATTATAGGAGCATCAGCTAAGAGCATTTTTACTAATAACGTAAAAGAAGGTTCAAATAGATATATCTCAGGGAACGTATTGACAGGTACAAGAATTGAAATGGATGGGTATTTAGGTTTCTATCACCACCAATTCACTGTTATTCCTGAAGATCACAGTCCTGAACTGTTTGGATGGATTATGCCAAACTTTGGAAAGTGGAGTAATTCAAGAGCTTTGTTTTCTTGGTTAATGCCAAACAAAGAGTACAAGCTAGACTCTAAAATGAATGGTGAAGAAAGAGCATTTGTAGTTACCGGACAATATGAAGAAGTTTTTCCTTTTGATATCTATCCACAGCAATTGATTAAGTCAATTATGATTGATGATGTTGAGGCAATGGAAGAGTTGGGAATCTACGAAGTAGCACCTGAAGACTTTGCGCTGTGCGAAGTAGTTTGTACTTCAAAATTGCCATTGCAATCTAAAGTTAGAGAAGGTCTTGAGAAATTAAGAATTGAATCGTTATAAATTATTATCTAAAAGATATACAAAGTGAATATATTTAGAAAGTTATTAGATTCTGTAAAGCCAAATTTTGAGAAAGGTGGTAAGTTGGAGAAGTTTTACCCAGCTTATGACGCATTCGAAACATTTTTGTTTGTTCCAGGACATACGGCAAATACAGGTGCTCACATTCGTGATGCAATAGATTTGAAAAGAACAATGATCACAGTTGTGATCGCCATGATTCCAGCTTTGCTTTTTGGAATCTGGAATACAGGATATCAGCACTTTTTGGCATTGGGACAGCCAGATGCTGCATTTATGGACATGATTGCTTTTGGTGCTATGAAAGTACTTCCTATTGTTATCGTTTCTTATGCGGTAGGTTTAGGTGTCGAATTTATTTTCGGAATCATCAATGGTCACAGTATTAACGAAGGGTTCTTGGTAACAGGGATGCTGATTCCTTTGTGTTTGCCAATTGGTATTCCTTTGTGGATGGTTGCTGTAGCTACTATCTTCGCTGTTGTGATTGGTAAAGAAGTATTCGGTGGAACCGGAATGAACATTTTGAACGTAGCCTTAACTGCTCGTGCTTTCTTATTCTTTGCTTATCCTACATTAATGTCAGGAGATAAAGTTTGGATTGACACAACGACTGCTGCAGGTGAAACGTTAGCTGATGGATATACAGGTGCGACTTTGCTGGCACAATCAACTGAAAGTGCAACAACTTATATCAATGCTGCCGGCGTTCAGTTTACTGATATTTTTTCAGCGGCATTTATGGGAACCATTCCTGGATCAATTGGAGAAACATCTACTTTAGCCATCTTAATTGGTGCAGCCATCTTAATCTATACCGGTATTGGTAGTTGGAGAATTATGTTGTCAGCTGCTATTGGTGGATTAGTAATGTCATTAATTTTTAATGCATTTGCAGTGAATCCATTCATGGAAGTTCCTGCTATTAATCAATTGGTTTTTGGTGGTTTTGCTTTTGGAATTGTATTCATGGCTACTGATCCTGTTACTGCATCACAAACTACTCGTGGTAAATGGATCTATGGATTCTTAATTGGAATTTTTGCAATTATGATTCGAGTATTTAACCCGGCTTACCCTGAGGGAGTAATGTTAGCAATTTTGTTCATGAATGTAATGGCTCCTCTTATTGATCATTACGTGATTAGAGGAAATGTTAGCAAGCGATTAAAAAGAGTAAAAGTAGCTGCGTAAGCGAATAAAAAATAAAAGACATGGATGTAAATAAGAACAGTTATATTTTCGGCTTCTCTGCAATCTTGGTGATTGTAGTGGCTGCGATACTTTCATTTGCTGCAGAAAGCTTAAAGCCAATGCAAGCCGAAAATGTAAGAATCGAAAAAATGCAGAATATCTTGGCTTCAGTAGGTGTTGAAGCAACTCCAGAAGAAGCAGGTAAGATGTTCGATCAATACATTGTTGACCAAAAATTATTGAGCTTTGAAGGTAAAGTAGTTGAAAAAGATGGTTTGACAGCATTTGATATTGATGCAGTAAAACAATACAAAGACAAAAACTTGACTGAATCGGAGAAGTATTACCCTTTGTTTACTTTTCAAGATGAAGAAGGAAAGAAATTCATTGTTCCAATGGCAGGTAAAGGTCTTTGGGGTCCAATCTGGGGATATGTTGCATTTTCAGATGATATGAATACTATTGTAGGATCTACTTTTGATCACAAATCAGAAACCCCCGGTTTAGGAGCTGAGATTAAAGAAAAGTTCTTCCAAGAAAAATTCATCGGTAAAACGATTTTCGAAGGAGATAAGTTTGTTTCAGTAGAAATTGTAAAAGGTGGTCAGCCTTGGGATTCTCCGCATAAAGTGGATGGTATCTCAGGTGGAACAATTACAAGTGTGGGAGTTGGAGAAATGATGGAAAGAACGTTAGGCGTTTATGTACCTTATTTCAAAAGTAACCCAAAAGCTAGTCTATAATTATTTAATAATACAGTATCATGAGTGAAACTGCAGAAGTGAAAGTAAAAGAACCTTTATTTTCAAGGAAGAATAAGAAGCTATTAACAGATCCATTAAATGATGATAACCCGATTACTATTCAGGTATTGGGAATCTGTTCTGCTTTGGCAATTACAGTACAAGTGAAACAAGCATTTGTAATGGCGCTATCAGTAATGGTAGTATTGATTTTCTCAAACCTTATCGTTTCATTGATGAGGAATTTGATTCCATCTCGAGTTCGAATCATTGTTCAGTTGGTAATTGTAGCTGCTTTGGTAATTTTAGTGGATCAAGTGTTGAAAGCTTTTGTTTACGATGTTTCAAAACAACTTTCAGTGTTCGTTGGTTTGATTATTACAAACTGTATTATCATGGGTCGTTTGGAGGCTTTTGCTATGGCAAATAAGCCAATGCCATCTATTTTAGATGCGATTGGTAACGCAGCAGGTTACGGTTGGATTCTAATTATCGTAGCTGTTTTTAGAGAGTTCTTTGGAAGTGGAAAATTATGGGGAGTTCAATTGATCCCTCAATCGTTCTACGACTTTGGATACTTTAATAATGGGTTGATGATTTTGCCTCCAATGGCTTTGATCACTGTAGGAATCATTATTTGGGTTCAGCGTTCAAGAAATACTAAATTAATCGAGTCTAACTAAGAAATATTATTATCATGGATTACATTAATATATTCGTCAAATCAATATTCGTAGAGAATATGATTTTCGCCTATTTCTTAGGCATGTGCTCTTATTTAGCTGTTTCCAAAACGGTAAAAACAGGAGTTGGTTTAGGAGCTGCAGTTATCTTTGTATTGGGAATAACTGTTCCAATTAACTTCTTATTGGAAAACTATATTTTGAAAGAAGGTGCAATGACATGGATGGGTGAAGAGTTTGCTTCAGTTGACTTAAGCTTTTTAAGTTTCATTATGTTCATCGCAGTTATTGCTTCTATTGTTCAGTTAGTAGAAATGGTTGTTGAGAAATTTGCTCCTGCATTGTATGGTGCATTGGGAATCTTCTTACCATTAATTGCAGTAAACTGTTCTATCTTGGGTGGATCTTTATTTATGCAAGAAAGACAATATTCTAGTTTAGGTGAAGCTACTGTTTTTGGATTAGGTTCAGGAGTGGGTTGGTTTTTAGCAATTGTTGCAATTGCTGCCATTAGAGAAAAAATTAGATATTCAAATGTTCCTGCTCCCTTAAGAGGTCTTGGAATTACTTTTATCATAACAGGCTTGATGGGTATTGCCTTCATGTCTTTTATGGGAATCGAATTATAATAGTCATTTAAAGAAAAACAGAAAATATGTTTTTAGCGATTAATACAACCACAATTTTTACGGCCATTGCCGTTGCATTTATTGTAGTTCTTCTTTTGGTTTCCTTACTGTTGTGGGCAAAAGCGAAGTTAACGGCTTCAGGTCCTGTAAAGTTGATTATCAATGGAGAAAAGACAGTTGAAGTAAGTGCAGGAAGTACCATCTTATCTACTTTGGGTAACGAGAAAATATTTTTGCCATCTGCTTGTGGTGGTGGTGGAACTTGTGCCATGTGTAAATGTCAAGTACTTTCTGGTGGTGGGGAAATTCTACCAACTGAAAAGCCTTATTTTTCTAGAAAAGAAATTGCAGAGAACTGGAGATTGGGTTGTCAAGTGAAAGTGAAGCAAGACATGGAAATTCAAATTCCTGAAGAAATTTTTGGAATTAAGAAGTGGGAATGTGAGGTAGTTTCTAACTACAACGTTGCGACTTTCATCAAGGAATTTGTTGTAAAATTACCAGAAGGAGAAACTTTAGATTTCGAAGCAGGTGGTTATATTCAGTTAGATGTTCCTGCAATAACTGTTGATTTCAAGGAGATGGACATTAAGCCACTTCCGGATGATCCAGCAGGTCCAGACAAATTCCAAGAAGATTGGGATAAATTTGGTTTGTGGAATTTGAAAATGGTGAATCCTGAGCCAATCTTTAGAGCTTACTCTATGGCCAATCACCCTGCAGAAGGGAATATCGTAATGTTGAACATTCGTATTGCTACTCCACCTTGGGATAGAGCGAATAATGCATGGATGAATGTAAACCCAGGTATTTGTTCTTCTTATGTATTTAGTAGAAAACCAGGAGATAAAGTAGTTGTTTCTGGACCTTATGGAGAATTCTTCATTAAAGAAACGGATGCAGAAATGGTTTATATTGGTGGTGGTGCAGGTATGGCTCCATTAAGAGCTCACATATTCCACTTATTTCACACGCTTAAAACTGGTAGAAAGGTTTCATATTGGTATGGTGGTCGATCAAAAAGAGAATTATTCTACATTGATCAATTTAGAAAGATAGAAAAAGAATTTCCAAATTTTAAATTTCACATCGTATTGTCTGAGCCATTACCGGAAGATAACTGGAAAGCAAAGACAAGTATGGATGGAGAAGGAGATGGATTTACTGGTTTTGTTCACCAGTCTTTCATCGACAATTATTTATCAAAGCATGATGCTCCAGACGAAATAGAATTTTATTTCTGTGGGCCTCCAATGATGAACGCAGCAGTGATCAAAATGTGTGATGACTGGGGTGTACCAGAAGAAAATGTAGCATTTGATGATTTTGGAGGTTAATCCATAATAATCAGATTTCAAAACATAAAAAAAGGTCTCTAGCATTTGCTAGAGACCTTTTTTGTTATCCTATTTTTTAGATTACTAATAGATTAGTTGGATTTTTTGATTAACTCGTCCACCGCAGAAAAAGGACTTCTTTTCCCATCAATCACTAATTTCTCTAGTTCTTTAGAGCGTGTTTTATTCGATTCATTTTGCATGAATCTTTGAATAATCTCATTCTCCAAGGCTTTGTGATACCATTCCAAAGCTTGTCCTTTTCGTTGCTTTTCAAAAAAGCCATTCTTTTCGATTAAATCAAAGTACTGCAAAGTGATATTGTGCACCAAATCAATATTTGAAGATTCAAGAGCAGAACAAGTTTCTACTTTCGGAATCCAACCACTTGTAGAAGCTGGAAACAAGTGCAATGCATTTTTATATTCAGTACGCGCCCTTCTCGCAGACTTTAGGTTTTCTCCTTCGGCTTTATTAATCACTAAAAGGTCTGCCATTTCCATGATTCCCCTTTTTATTCCTTGAAGTTCATCTCCAGCTCCGGCTAACATCAACAATAAAAAGAAATCGACCATGCTTTTTACTTCTACTTCACTTTGTCCAACACCAACTGTTTCGATAAGTATGGTGTCAAATCCTGCGGCTTCGCATAAAATGATGGTTTCTCGAGTAGCTTTACTTACTCCGCCCAAAGATCCCATTGATGGAGAAGGCCGAATATACGCTCCTTCCAAATTAGAAAGTGATTCCATTCTGGTTTTATCGCCAAGAATACTTCCTTTGTTTCGATTGCTACTTGGATCTACAGCTAAAACGGCCACTTTTTTCTTTTTCTCTTTAATCAAGTATTGACCAAAACTTTCAATGAAGGTGCTTTTTCCAACACCTGGTACTCCTGTAATTCCAATTCGTTTAGATTTTCCGGAGTAGGGAAGGCAAGCATCAATAATTTCATGTGCTTTTTGTTTATCCGAATATCGGCTGCTCTCTACCAAAGTAATCGCAATACTCAAAAAGGAAATGTCTTTGCATAGAATTCCAACTAGAATTTCTTCAGTTGTATATTCTTTTCGGGCCTTAGTTAGTTGTCTTATGTTTTTATTAATACTCAAACCTTACTTTTTTCGGATAATCATTAAACCATCCCGTATTGGGAACAGTATGTTTTCTACTCGCTCATCATTTTGAATTGCGTTATTAAATTGCTGCAAAGCGATTGTTTCAATATCTTTTGGATTCGCTTCTTCAGTTACTTTTCCACTCCAAAGTACATTATCTGCGATGAGTATTGTTCCAGACTTTACTTTATCGATTAAGAGATTATAGTAATTGAGGTAATTCTCTTTATCAGCATCAATGAATATTAAATCAAAATCTATATTAAGTGATGGGATAATTTCCAATGCATTTCCAATGTGTTGCTGGATCTGATCTGAAAACGGAGATTCTTTAATGTATTTATTAGCGATTGTTTCTAATTCTTCATTTATGTCAATAGTGTGTAAAGTTCCTCCAGTAACTAATCCTTCCGCCAAACACAAGGCTGAATATCCAGTATAGGTTCCAATTTCTAAAATGTTTTTTGGACGCAACATTTTTGAGAGCATACTTAAGGTTCTTCCTTGTAAATGTCCGCTCAACATTCGCGGTTGCAAAACAGTTAAATGAGTTTCTCGATTCAATCGATTAAGAAGATCTGATTCATCCGTGGTATTCGCTTCTGTATAATTCGATATATGTTCAGGTAAAAAATCCATTTTATTTATTGATATATGCGAGGTAACTAAAATCGTTGGTATTTAATATTTCATTGGAGATAGAAAGCACTTCCTTGGAAGTAATGGATTCCACCTTTTCAATGATTTCCTCTAAGGTAGAAATTCTATTATGGACCATCAAACTTTTACCGTATGACAACATTAAAGCTTGGTTGTTTTCTCTTCCCAAAGCCATTTGTCCGATAATCTGTTTTTTTGCTTGTGAAAGCTTTCGAGCACTTAGCTCTTTTTCTCGTAATTGCTTTAGCGCTTTGTTCACTACAGCTATCGTTTTGTCTAAATATTGCTGATCAGTTCCTAAATATATTGAGAATAGACCACAATCTGAATAAATGGAATAATTGGACTCTATATTATAGGTGTATCCTAACCGTTCCCTTACTTCCATATTTAAAATACTATTCATCGCAGGTCCACCAATCAGATTATTCAATAGAATCATACCATTCTTTTTACTTTCAATGGTACTGTAGGCCATATTTCCGCAGATATAATGACTCTGGTAATGGTCTTTTTGAATCGACTGCTCTACTTTTTGGTACGTTTCAAAGGTTTCCCGCTGATGATTACGTTTTTTCCGTATTGGTGCATTAAAATGTTTTTCTAAAGTTTCTTTCAATCGTTTCTCAGAAAAAGCGCCAACAGAACTAATCACCATTTCTTCTGTCGCATACAATCGATCCATAAAATTATGGATACTTTGTTGCGTGAAAGATTTTATGTGCTTTTCTGTTCCAAGAATATTGCTGCCAAGCGGGTGCTTTCCAAAAACTAGCTCTTCGAAGTCGTCATAAATTTGATCATAAGGACTATCTAAATAAGAAGCGATTTCATCAATGATCACATCTTTCTCTTTAATAATTTCTTTTTTCGGAAAAATGGAGTTGAATGTGATGTCTGCAATTAATTCAGCAGCTCTATTCAAATGCTCTTTCAAAAAGGAGGCATGAAAAACCGTTTCTTCTTTTGTCGTGTAGGCTTCCAATTCTCCACCCACACTATCCAATCGATTTAAGATGTGAAACGATTTACGTTTTTTAGTTCCTTTAAAAATGGTGTGCTCTATAAAATGAGCCAATCCCTTCTCACTTTCCAACTCATCTCTTGAGCCAGCATTAATGAAAAGTCCCAGGTGTGCAACTTTTGTTGACTTTACTTGTTTGTGAACTACCCGAATCCCGTTCTGTAGTTCAAATATTACGAATTCCATATTGCAAAAATATGGTTTAGTTCGTCGGAATTAACTGATAAGATAAACCAAATTTTAGATAGTAATCGCTTCCTATCATTTTTTCTTGATATGAGGTGCCTCCTGGAGATATTAAATCTCGACTATAGGTATTTGTAATGTCTCGATTGATTTGATAGGCTGCTAATAATTTCAATCTTTCACTCAATTGAAAATTGAATCCTGCATTAATTTCAGCACCAATTTGAAAGTTATTTAAACTAATTGCAGGATTAACTCTTTTAGATTGGATAATTGACCCTGCATAAAAACCTCCCCCAATCACCAATTGATTTTTCTTGTGAATAAGAAATTGAGCTAGAAAGGAGTAATAAAAAAAGTAGAGCTTGTGGGTAGTAAATAAGTTTTTTTGGGATCATGATTTTGATTTAAAATTACTTTGAATTGATAGAATCAGTTACATTTTCGTAGTGCTTAAATCTTTCTATCACTTCTTTCACATAGTAATAAGGTTCTCTTCCTCGACAGTACCCATGCCTTACTACTGGGTCTTTATAGAATTTTGGTTTTGATTTGTTTTTAAGCATTTCGGCAACATTTCCATCCCAAACCATAGGGTCTAACTCATATTTTTCTGCTAAACGAATAGCATCCCAAATATGACCTAATCCTACATTATAGGCAGCGAGTACAAACTTAATGCGTTCATTTGGATCAAATACTTTTTCTTTTAGTTCTTTGTCTAGATATTTTAAATACTTAATTCCTGCCTCAATCTGATCTGCATTGGTCGAGCTACTATCTATTCCAAGTTGCTTTGCCGTATTTGGCATCAATTGCATTAGTCCGGAAGCCCCCGCCCACGAAACTACTGCTGGGTCAAATTGAGATTCCTGATAAATTAAAGACGCAATCAAGCGCCAGTCCCAATTAATCGCTTTTGTTTTATCCTTTATAATGTCGTCAAAAGGTGATATAATTCCACTTTTTGCACTGTAAAAATCACTAATTACACGATTCCTGTATGAGTATATGTTCCTGAAATATTTCTGGTAAAGGTATTTGAATTCAACCGTTTTCTTAAAATCGGTCAACCATTCATCAATAGCTTCTGCCAAATCAGGTGAATTTTTCCGTACCGCCCATGAAATTCTTTGTTTTAGACTAATTGAAAGACTAATGTCTATATTGTTAAAGAATGAAGTGTTGATTCGAGCTATATTTTTATCTGCAATGGTATAATCTATTTCTCCTTTTGAAACTTGTTCGATTAACGTTTCGGTACTAATGTCCCCATCCACCGTTGTTATATTTATTTCAGCACCTATTTCATCCGAAAGATTCACCAACCTAGAGTAAAAGGAAGAATTTTTTCGAACATAAATTTCTTTTCCTGCTAAATCAGTTGCCGACTGCAATAGTTTTGAGTTGAGTTTGCTTTTACTCATGTTCTGATAACCCTCAGGTTTTCGTTGGATCAATACTTGCTCAGTTAGATTATTAAGTTGAGTAAACTTGACCTCCTTTGCTCTTTCTTTAGTCACCGTCCAATTGGCAGCGATCACATCACCTTGATATGTATTCAGAAGTGAAATAATATCGTCCATGTTTTTTACAGGAATGACTTCAAGGTCCACATCAATGTGATTGGCGAAGGTTTCTAAAAGTTCGTATTCATATCCCATTGGTTGGCCTTTGTAAACGAAATAACTCGTGGAGCTATAATCAATCAATGCACGCAAAACACCTTTTTCTTTAATTGTTTTTAGATCATACTTCTGTTTCGACTCCTCTTTTTCTATTTGAGGGGTTTTGTCTTGATTGCACGAAGTAGTAATACCTATTGCAACTAAACAAAAGAAGATTAAAGAATATAGTGTTTGTTTTATCATATAAGAAGTTAAGAGAGATGTAGCATCTGATTTGTTTAATTAATTTCGCTTTCAAAATTATTTAGTGCCATGCAAAAACAGTTGCTACTTCTATTTACTAATATACTACTTTTCTCTTCAGTATCTATTGCTGGAAAAGTTGATCGTGCATTTGATGCGTTAGAAATTTACAATTATTTCAAAGCGAAACAACTTTTTGAGAAAGGAGTAGGGCATGAAGACGCTGCAGCAGCATATGGTTTAGCTATTATCTACTCTAAAAACGACAACCCGTTTTATTCACTCGACTCAGCCAATAAATACATTAAGCTTTCTCAAAGGTATTGGCCTGAACTGTCTGTTCGTAAACGAAAAAAATACTTAGAATATAGTTTTGACTCTACAGCTATTATTCAATTAGAAGATTCTATTCATTTTAAGAAGTTCAATGAAGTATTGAAGAAAAATACCATAAAGAAATACAATCACTTTATATCAAATTACACAAATGCGAGGCAATTGGACGTCGTAATTTCATTGAGAAACGAATTGGCTTTTGAACAAGCAAAAGCAACAGGGACTCCAGAGGCTTATTTTATGTTCATGGAAAGGTATCCTGAGTCATCTCAATTATCAGAAGCTAGAGCAAATTATGAGCTAAGTTTGTATGAATCCATTACGAATTCGCAGTCGATAGCTAGTTATGTCACTTTTCTAGAGCAATATCCGGACAGTCCATTTGCTTATAAAGCTCAAGATGAAATATACAATCGAAGTACGGCAAAAGGAAGTATTAGTGACTATGTAGCATTTGTAAAAAAGTACACTGCAAATAAGAATGTGAATGTTGCTTGGCGAAACATATATAAATTGTATACGCGTGAGTATACAGCAGAAAAAATAGCAGAGTTTCGATTGGATTATCCCAATTACCCGTTTATGGATGAATTGATGGTGGATTTTGAACTAGCAGCAAAAAAGTTTTACCCGATAAAAAAGGACAATTTTTATGGATACATTGATAAAAATGGGGCCGAAATGTTGCCATTTGAATATCAATGGGCTGATTTTTTCTCAGAGGGAATTGCCATTGTGGAGAAAGACGATTTTGTTGGTGCAATAAATAAACAAGGAACAATCATAATTCCATTTGTATATTCTGAAATAGAACGTTTCAGTAATGGAATTGCTGTGGTGAGTAAAAATGGAAAGTTTGGTTTAATTAATAAATTGAATCAATTAATCCTGTCTCTAGAGTTTGATGAGATCGGTGTTTTTTATGATGGGTTGTCACTCGTTTCTAAAAATAACGCTTTTGGATATATTAATAAGGAAGGGGTGTTAGAGATTCCGATTATTTATAGCTCTGCTGGAGCTTTTCAGAATGGGTTCGCATATGCTGAAATGAATGGCAAAAAAGGGATTATTAATCTAAAAGGAGAAGCTGTTGTTGACTTTATTGCAGATTGGATAGAACCATTTAATAGCGATGGATTAGCAAGAGCTAAAATTAATTCGAAATATGGGGTGTTTGCCAATAATGGTTCATTGATTTTAGACTTTAAGTATGAGAATATTTCAGATTTTTCAAATGGATTTGCACTAGTAGCCGATTCATTAAATAAGTATTCATTTGTCAATACAAAAGGCAAGTTAATTGCCCCATTATCCTTTGAATTTATACCTGAGGCACTTAGTTTTAGCAAATTCTCAAAAGATGGTTTTGCCAAGGTCATCACGAAAGGAAAGATCGGGATAATTGATACGACAGGTGAGAAGGTGGTTCCCGCGATATTTGATGGAATCGGGAGTTATAATCCAAAAGGATTAACTGCGGTAAAGAAAAAGGGAAAGTGGGGATATATGAATCAAGAAACTCGATTAGTGATTTCTTATGACTATGAATTTACAGGAGAATTCGTCGATGGAAAAGCAATCGTTCGAAATGATATGGGGTTTGGATTAATCAATGAAGAAGGCAAACAGCTTCTTCCATTTGAATATAATTCGATCAAATTAATAGGAAAAATGGGTTACATTGTAGAAAAAACTGGAGAGAAGAATCTGCTGTCTTTTGATTTGACTCCTCAATTCAATCAATATTATCAATCAATAGAGGTTGTCGATGAGAATATTATTAAGTTGAGTACTTTAAATTCTTTTCAAGTTTATAACCGAGTTAAAAAACAGATCGTTTGGAAGTAAGATCAACGTTTTCTGAATTCATCATTGATTTAAAAAATCGACTGAAGAATGAATTGCCTGGTGATTTAGCACATCAGAAAATGATGTCTTACAATCGTCCATTAGCTGCTGAAGTAAAAAGAAAGGCTGATTATAGAGAAAGTGCGGTTCTTGTTTTATTTTATCCGATTAATGAAATTCCTCATATTGTTTTTATTCTAAGGCAGAGTTATGATGGAGTGCATTCGGCCCAAGTTGGATTTCCTGGTGGTAAAAAAGAGTTGGATGACGAAGATTTAATTCAAACAGCACTCCGAGAAGCGAATGAAGAGTTAAGAATATTGTCCCATGAAGTTACTATTTTAGGTCAACTTTCGGAATTGTATGTTCCGCCAAGTAATTTTTTAATTTCACCTTTTATCGGGTACACGGAAAGTCAGCCGGCATTTATAAAAGATGAGTATGAAGTGGCCGAAGTGATCGAAGTGCCATTGAAAGATATTCTAGGAAATGAATACCTGACTTCAACAACCATCAATCTGCCAAATGGAGTGAAATTAAAGGTTCCTTGTTTTCAATTCAACGATCGAATTGTCTGGGGTGCTACTGCAATGATCGTTCAAGAATTAATCGATTTGTTAGACTAACACTCTCGTTAGAATAAAATAAATGCCATAAATGACAATGAAGCTGATTAGGATTTTGAATGATCCTTTAAAATACTTCGGGTTCTTTTGAATATCCTTTCGATAAGCGAAGATCATTCCTATAATAAAGGAAACAAGAAAGAATATTGCAAAATAAAATTGACCACTGCTAAACATAAGACACTATATTAAGAGTCCAAAATTAATCAAAAGACACTGATTTTAGTTTCAAAATGCAAATAAGTAATTCAGTTGATTGCTTTCGATCTGTATTGAAACCTTTTTCTCTGTTGATGATGTTCTATTCTCTTCTAATCTTTAAAATAAGTTAGAATTTTTTAGTCATATTGAATGTCTCTTTTCAAATGCTTAATTTTATCATTGTAAAAGTTAGATTATGGAAAGTAACCCGTTGATAGATAGATTGCCATCTCATTTAAAGCAATTTATAGTGGAGCAAAGTAGTGCTGATTATACAGCACAAGACCAAGCTGTGTGGAGATATGTCATGCGTCAGAATGTAAGCTACCTTTCTAAGGTGGCACACGGAGCATATATAGAAGGACTAGAAAAGACGGGAATCGATATCGAAGAAATTCCAGAAATGTATGGGATGAACCGTATTCTGAAAGAAATTGGATGGGCTGCTGTCGCTGTAGATGGATTTATTCCTCCCTCCGCTTTTATGGAGTTTCAAGCTTATAAAGTATTGGTTATTGCAGCGGATATTCGAACAATAGACCACATCGAGTATACTCCTGCACCAGATATTATTCATGAATCTGCCGGTCATGCGCCAATTATTGCCGATCCACAATATGCAGAGTACTTAAGATTCTTTGGAGAAATAGGGGCGAAGGCAATGTCTTCTGCCAAGGATTATGAATTATATGAAGCCATTCGTCACCTTTCTATAATAAAAGAGAATCCAAATACTCAAGAAGAGGATATCATAAAAGCTGAAAAGTGGGTAGATGAGATTTCTGCAAATATGGGCGAGCCATCTGAAATGAGTATGATTCGAAACCTTCATTGGTGGACAGTAGAATATGGCTTGATTGGTACTTTAGACGACCCAAAAATTTATGGTGCCGGATTACTTTCTTCTATAGGAGAAAGCTATTCCTGTCTAAAAGATCATGTGAAGAAGATTCCATATTCGATTGAAGCAGCTCATCAAGCTTTTGATATTACCAAACCCCAACCACAATTGTTCGTTACTCCTTCATTCAATACCTTGACAAGAGTGCTAAATGAGTTTGCAGATACAATGGCATTGAGAAGGGGAGGCTCTTACGGACTTAAATTAGCGGTAGAGTCTAATGCAGTTGCAACTGCTGAATACTCTTCAGGTCTTCAGATCTGCGGTGTATTTACTGATTACATTACAGATGCTCAAGATAATTTAGCTTATGTACAAACCACAGGACCTACAATGTTGGCTTATTACGATAAGGCGCTGGTAGGGCATGGTAAAGATTTTCATGCGGAAGGATTTGGCTCTCCTGTTGGTAAATTAAATGGTTATGCTAAGCCCATCGAGAAAATGTCATACTCTGAGTTAAAAGAAAAGGGAATTGAGACGGGCAGAACTATTTCGATGCAGTTTGAGAGTGGTGTCGAAATTAAGGGATATTTATACTTATTAAGGAAGAATCGATATGGGAATGTGATTATTTTGACTTTTAAAGATTGTACCGTTACTTATAAAGACCGTGTCTTATTCCAGCCTGAATGGGGTTTATATGATATGGCCGTAGGCTGTGAAATTCATTCCGTGTTTAATGGTCCATCCGATGCAGAAGCATTTAACTTAGAATTTAAAGTGCCAGAAGAGAAAACACAGAAGATAATATTCGATGATAAAGCGAAGAATTTACACTCCTTGTATAATAAGGTAAGAAATAGCCGCGAAAAGGATGAATCCGTTAGTGGGTTGCTCGAAATTTGGGAGACTTTAAAAAAGGATTACTCCAATGATTGGCTACTTCCATTAGAAATTGCTGAACTATTGAATAACAAAAAGTCCAATCGAGATACAGTAGAAGAGATTTGTCAGCACTTGTATAGATTAAGTGATACTAGATCTGAAATCTCAACCTTAATAAATAATGGCTTGAAAGCTTATTTGAATCTCACTACAACCGAAGCGTAAATGAATGTAATTATTACAGGAGCCAGTCAAGGACTAGGATTTGAACTGGTCAAGAAGTTTTGTGAGCTTGATTCAAGTCTAAGGATTATTGCGATTGCACGATCAATGGATAAGCTGACGAATCTAAAAATGGTATGCAAAGAGAAATTTGATGTTGATATCACTATCATAGGTATGGATTTTAGTCAAGATAACTTTCACAAGGACATCTTAACGATACTTCCCGATGACTTTAGCAAACTAGACATACTTATTAATAATTCAGCATCGCTCATTAATAAGGCGTTTAAAGACAATGAATATAAAGATGCCTTACTTCTATACAAAGTAAATACATTGGCGCCCTACTTTCTAACGCAAGCGTTATTGCCTTTGCTAGTGAGGTCAGAGAATGCTCATGTAGTTAATATAAGTAGTATGGGCGGTTTTCAAGGAAGTTCTAAATTTCCTGGGTTGTCTTTATACAGTTCATCAAAAGCAGCATTGTCAAACATTACTGAATGTTTGGCAGAGGAATTAAAAGAAACATCAATTAAAGTAAATGCACTTGCGCTTGGTTCTATTAATACAGCTATGCTTAGGAATGCATTTCCTGGATATACCTCACCCAATTCACCAGAGCTAATGGCCAAGTTTGTGTGCGATTTTGCTATAAACAGTGGTTCTATATACAATGGAAAGGTGCTCCCTGTGTCAAATTCCACACCGTAGTAATCTTTCCTTGAAATTAAATAGCTGATATTAAAGTAACTTTAAATTAGTTTTAAATTAATTTAAAAAAAGACTTGTTGTATTAATATTTAGTTCTAATTTTGGCCTCCCATTCAAGGGAACGTTCATAGAAAATGTCGGATTAGAGGTCAGAAAAAAAGTTTTATTTTTTTTTCAATTTTAGTACTAGGAATTAAAAAATAGTATTACTTTTGTCGACCCGAAAAACGGGAATTGAAAGTTTGAAAAGTTGCAAAAAAAGTTTTTTTTAAAAGCTTGTAGTAATTAAAAAGAATTAGTACATTTGCAGCCCCTTAAAAACGGGAGTTCTAAACAAGATTGACATAGCTTATCGAAGCTACGAGATAAATAGAAAAGAGCGTTAGAGATAACGTGA
>NZ_JBSRUB010000031.1:0-48973 GCF_055129545.1 Acidiluteibacter sp.
AAAAATTGAATTGAACAAAAAAGCCACTGAAGAAGCTCGAATAAGAGCAGAAATGATTGCTTCTAACTCTGGAACAGATATGGGAGAATTGAGCAACGCCAATATGGGAATTTTTCAGATTACAGGTCAAAACTCCAACGAAGAATATTCGTGGGGCGGCACTTTTAATACCTCAGATAAAGATAAAACGGCACGGATTACAGTGAAGTTGGAATACGAGATTGATTAATCTTGTAATTGAATAAACGCTTGAGGTAAACAATCAATTATATCCTTCGCATTCATACTGATATTTCCTTTGAATGCTGCAGCCAAATCTCCTGCAATTCCTTGAACCATCATTCCAATCAGAGCAGTAGATTCGGGCGAATAGCCTTGTGCTAATAAAGCGGTTAAAACACCTGTCAACACATCTCCACTTCCACCTTTCGCCATCCCTTCATTACCTGTAGAATTGAAATAAAAGATTCCTTCGGGAGTGCACAAACAAGAATAAGCTCCTTTTAAAAGAATGAAACACTGAGTTTGTTGTGAGAATAACTTCAATTTCTCTAACTTCTCTTCCTCACTACTCCACTCCCCCACTAAACGTTTGAATTCTCCAGGATGTGGCGTTAAAATACTATCGCTTGGAATCAATGACAACCACTCTTTGTTCTCCGCTAATATATTAATTGCATCCGCATCGATTACCATCGGTTGATTGATTTGCTTCAACAAGTCGTGTAACGCCTTCTTCGAATTCTCTGCTTGTCCAAATCCAGGACCTATTCCTATCGCTTGAAACCTTTCAATGGATTGAATTTCAGTGGTGAAATATTGATGCACATCCACGTCTACCATTGCTTGAGGGGTGGTTTGCTGCAGAATCTCTACACCGCATTTAGGCGCATGAATACTCAATAATCCAACGCCTGAACACAAGGCTGCATTTGCAGAAAGAACAGCTGCGCCCATCATTCCATAGCTTCCAGCAATTAACAAAGCGTGACCATTAGATCCTTTATGAGCGAATGCATTTGAAGGCTTCAATAGTTGCTTAATGTCTGTTATTTCAATAAAAAAATATTCGCTTTTCTCTTCCTCAATGGCCATTTCATCCAATCCAATATCTACCAATTGCCAGTCACCTATATATTGAAAATATGTGGGCAAAAACAAGCACAATTTTGGAATTTCTATAGATATGGTATGTCGAGCATTTATGACATGTTTGAAAGAATTTGATCGATTATCAGCAGCCATCAACCCTGAAGGCAAATCAATGGAAATAATGTGTTCACTTTGATTCATCTGATCGATTATCTGACCTGCAAATCCCTCTACAGAGCGGTTTAGTCCAGAACCAAACAATGCATCAATAACCACATCCAAATTTTTTATAAAGGGATTAAAGCGCTGTTCGGCCAGTTCTAAAATTGGAACTTTAAGCTCCCTTAATTGATGCAGGTTTTGGAGAAATTCTTTCGAGTCGTTGTTTGAAAACCGAACATAGTAAACCTTTACGTTCCATTTAGCCAGAAATAAAAATCGTGCAATCGCCACTCCATCACCACCATTATTTCCATTGCCACAAAAAACATGAACTGTGGAAGTTTGATAGGCAGAAAAATGGGTAGTAATGGTTTGAAAAAGTTGGAATGCAGCTATCTCCATCAATTGGATAGAAGAGACATTCTTCCTTTCCAAAGTTTTGGAATCAATTCTTTGAATAGCAGAAGAATTAAGAATATTTTTCATTACTCAATATTTAAAAGGACTTCATGCAACTCCATCACTTGAGGAAGCAATTTATCTTTGTCGTCGTTGATGATAATAAAATCGGCCAATTTATTACGCGTTTCATCCGACCATTGGTTGTTCATTCGTTGTTCCACTTCTTCCGCAGAAGAGCTATCTCTCATTATAATTCGTCTTATCCGTTCTTCTTTTTTGGTATACACCGTAATTATTCGATCTAGATTTTGATAGGCTCCAGATTCAAATAAAATCGCCGCCTCTTTAATAATGTATGGAGCTGAAGAATTCTTCTCACACCAATCATCAAAAGCTTCTCCAACTAATGGGTGAATTATTGAGTTCAATTTTTCTAATTCATCTGGATTGGTAAATACAATTGCAGCCAATTCCTTTCGATCGAGTTCACCAGAATCATATAAATGCTCACCAAAAGTATTCTTAATTTTTTTGATGGCTTTTGAGTTGGTATTCACAATGTTTCTCGCCACCATGTCAGAATTGAAAACCGGCACACCTAAGTTTATAAAAACTTGACTTACGGTAGATTTACCACTTCCAATACCACCTGTTAATCCGACTTTCAACATTATTTCTTAATTAAATATTCAACCTTTTCAGGAGTTAATTTGATGATCTCTGCATTTACTCCTTCTGTTTTCACAGTTACTTTCAATTTATCAACTTCCTTGTTCGTTTGGTTATAATCCACAAAAGCCGTGAAGTCTTCAGCCTTCAACAATTCAAATAAGCTATTAGAAATCAACACTTTTATTTCAACTGTTGCGGGCAGTGTTCTCAACCGAACTTCATCAGGTAAGTTAATCACTTTGATTGGAAGTTCAATAGTTTTTTCAGTAAAACGCTCTGTTTTTATGTCTATCTCTACGGCAGTAGGATGTATTCTAAGGTAAGGCCCAAAATTAGATTCCAATTTTACATTGGTTTTTAAATCCTCTTTTATATCCTTCAATTTTAAAAGTTCGGTTGATATATAACGTATCGTATCCAGCTGATCAGAAGGACCAAAAATTTGAACAAATTTTGGGTTGGGTTCCAAGGAATCTTTTAATCGAATCTGTGGTCCAAATGTTAAATCCTGTATCAATCGAACCATCACTTTTTTGCTTTCTAACGGCTGCATGTGAATGGTCAAAAACTCTGGATAAATACTTTCCACACTAATATTCGACCCTAGTTGATTACTGATTTCATTGGTCAACGTTTTAGTAGGTATTACCTGATTTCCATCTCGATCTAAATCTGATTCATCCACTTCAATGATCAACTCCTTTTTATTACAGAAAAGTGCTTCACCAATCAGGTTAAAACCCGAACCATTGGTGTACACTTTTATCTTTTTAGAAGGCTGATTGGTGATTACATAGGATGAGTCTGTGTTTTTATACACACAACTGTACTCGATCCCCATGGTTAAATCTTTCGAAAGCGCATTCAAAAACCAAAACAAGGAAGCTAGGAATAAACAAAAAAGGAAAATACTTATCTTCTTCTTCAAACGGTTTTTGCCATTTGCGTCGGTTTCGATAAATATTTTCCTTACTGTAATTTTCAATGCCGCTTAATTTTCTTTTTTCAAAGAATGAAGTTATACCAATTAAGTTTTAAAATGACGCATAACTCTAAATTTATGTTCTTTTTAAACGTAGAATTGGTAAATGCCGAATAATTAGATAAGGAGCAAACGAGGAACGCAGTATGCAATATTATATAACTATATCGGTATTAGACATTATTTTGCACCCATTGCAGCACCAGAAAAGTCTGGTGAAACTGCTGCTTTTTCTATCGTCAATCTCAATCCATTTCCGGCGTCAACAATAATTGTAGTTTCTTTAATTTCAGCCACCTTTCCATGAATTCCACCAATTGTCACTACATCTTGACCTTTCGCTAAATTCTCTCTGAAATTACGTTGCTCTTTTTGCTTTTTCATTTGTGGTCTAATCATAAAGAAATAGAACACAATGATGATCAAAATCAAAGGCAAAAATGACATGATTGGGTTTTCTCCTTCTGCTGCTGGAGACATTAATAATATCGTTAATAAATTCATTTTATTTCGTTTCTGGAGTTAATACATTTCCTTTCAAAGCCAATACAGTTGTGTTTGGTTTTGTGTTAGCTACCAATGTTACCGTTTTATTTTGTTGACCCATTTTTCCATTACTGTCGAATACAACTTCGATTTCACCTGTTTCGCCAGGAGCAATTGGGTTCTTTGGGTAAATTGGAACAGTACATCCACAACTTCCTTTTGCATCAGAGATAATTAAATCTGTTTCTCCCGAGTTTGTAAATTTAAAGGTAGTCTGTACTTTTTCACCTTGGGTGATTTCTCCGAATTCGTAAACGATATTTTCAAATTCAAAAGCTGCCAATACTTTGTCAGCCTCTTCATTATCCTCCTCAGAAGGAATATTAATTACATCGGTTGAAATAGCTGGTTCTTCCGGCGTTTTCTCAGCTTGATTACATGCTGAAAATCCAAAAAGTGCAACCACACTTGCTAAATAAATTACTTTTTTCATACTTCTAAAATTTAGGGCTTATTCCATTAAGCCTCGTCCTACTTTTCTTATTTTCTTAGCTACTTTAAAATCAGCAACTAATTTATCTAAAATTCCATTAATAAACACTTTACTTTTCGGTGAACTAAACAATTTAGACACCTCGATGTATTCATTCAATGTTACCTTAATTGGAATACTGGAGAACTCTGTCAATTCAGTAATGGCCATTTTCATGCACAAGACATCCAATACAGCAATTCGTTCTACATCCCAATTCTTTGTTTTTTCTTCAATCAGTTTCGTATTCTCATTGTTATTAATAATGGTCTTACGAAATAGATTTTTTACAAAATCACGATCATCCAAATCATCTTTAAACATCGCCATCAAATTTCCACCACCAGCTTCGGTTGTTTTGATTTTCTTTACGTGTTTTACAGCCATAGAAATAGCAAAATCCACATCATCATGATCCCAATAAATACTGCGCTCATGAAATAGATTTTGAATCATTTCAGACTCAGCAACGATTTCTTTGTAAAAATCCAACAGAAACTTTCGATCTACATCAAAACCTTTTTCTTCTGAATGAATATAGTTCTGAAACAATGGAGTCACTCTTAATTCCTTCAACAATCGTTTCAAATCATCGCGGTCAGCCGCCCAAGAAATCTTGTGGCTTTTCCATGCTGATTGAATGGTTTCGTTTTCGCTTAGCTGACGAATGATGTCGTTCTCAACAAAGGTTCTGTTTGGACTCAAATCTTCATCCGTTGGCAGTGCTTTGTTTTTTGCTTCCATCTGCTGCGCATCGGCTAGCTCAGCTAACTCGATTGGCAATAGTAAGAAATAGAGATAAAGGTCGTACATCCGCTCAATACTCAAAAACAACTCCTTTTCTCCTTTTGATAGCTCAGTGCTACTCGATTGAAAAAAGGCATATAAAGCCTGCATTACTTTTACTCGTAAAATTCGTCTATTCAACATTTAAAGAACGTCTTTGAAAATTTGTGTTACCTAACTTGTTTAATTTTTCCTACCGCTCTTATGCGTTCTTCAGCTAATTTATTTGCTGCTGCATAAGTAGGAATATTTTCTTGTACCGCTCTTTTGAAGATATCTAATGTAGTGTTATAGATATTTTGAGTCAATTCCATGGCTCTATCTTCACCGTAATTAGCTACTTCTCTATTTACATTGATCAATCCACCAGCATTAATTAAAAAATCAGGTGCATATAAAATGCCTTTCTTAATTAATTCAGCTCCGTGAATCACTTCATTTTCCAATTGATTGTTTGCCGCTCCTGCAATGATTGCACACTTCAAACGAGGTATTGTATTTGAGTTTACCGTTGCACCTAAAGCACATGGAGAATAAATGTCAATATCTAAATCATAGATAGAATCACCTAAAACTACTTCTGCACCATATTTATTGGCCACATCCGCTAGTCTATTTTCATTGATGTCAGTGATATAAACCTTCGCATTCTCTTCAGTTAAGTATTTTACCAACACTTCACCTACATGTCCAATTCCTTGAACCAATACTTTTTTTCCAGTCAATGAATCATTGCCGTACATTTCTTTTGCACCTGCTTTGATTCCCATGTATACGCCATAAGCAGTTACTGGAGAAGGATCTCCACTTCCACCTAAAGATACAGGAACTCCCGCTACGTGGTCAGTTTCCATTTTTACCCATTCCATGTCACTTGGACTAATGCCAACATCTTCTGCTGTAATGTATTTACCGCTTAAGCTGTTTACAAATTTTCCAAATCTTCTGAATAAGGCTTCAGATTTTTGAGTGTAAGAATCACCGATGATTACTGCTTTTCCACCACCTAAATTCAATCCAGTAATGGCAGCTTTGTATGTCATCCCTCTTGATAAACGTAAAACATCGTTCAACGCCTCTACTTCATTCTTGTAATTCCACATTCTAGTTCCACCCAAGGCAGGACCTAAAGTTGTATTATGAATGGCAATTATTGCTTTTAAACCAGTTGCGTTGTCTTGACAAAATACAACTTGTTCATGGTCATAAGTAACCATTTTGCTAATCACAGGGTTCTCTGCTAGCTTATTTTCTTTGATATCAATTACTTCATTCATACTATTAAAGTTAACATTATCACTTGCTAATAAACCTAAAAGTATTAGGTACTTTTGCAGACGTTGCCGTCCTCAAAATTTCGATTGCAAAAATAGTATTAAAATTTTGTATTGGACGGGCGTAAAGCGCACAATTTATGAATTCTTTAAAGTATCTAAATAAGTATCTTTTTAAGTATAAATGGCGATTGGGGTTAGGAATTATTTTCGTAGCCATCTCCAACATTTTTGCCATTTATCCTCCTCAAATCATTCGTGAAGCTTTTGATCAAGTGGCTCGATTTATCAGTAAAGAGGAAGTCGTAAACAATGGTGACATGCCTTGGATTGCAGAATTCACAAAAGACATGAACCTTTCTAAAAGCTTAATATTCTTCGCTGTTCTAGTGATGGTGATGGCGCTTCTAAAAGGTTTATTTACCTTTTTCACTCGCCAGACTATTATTATAATGAGTCGGTTAATTGAGTATGATTTAAAAAATGAAGTCTATGCTCATTATCAAGAATTAAGCATGCCATTTTACAAGCGTAACAACACTGGAGATATTATGAATCGGATCAGCGAAGATGTGAGCCGTACTCGGAACTATCTTGGACCAGGTATCATGTATAGCATCAACTTGGTGACGCTTTTCATATTTGTAATTTCTGTAATGTTGAGTATTAATGTAGAGTTAACACTTTATGCTTTAGCACCACTTCCGGTACTTTCCGTTTTGATATATTATGTCAGTAATGTAATCAATAAAAAAAGTGAAGCCGTACAAGCTCAATTGTCTAATTTATCTACCCTTGCTCAAGAAACCTTTTCAGGAATTCGAATTTTAAAGTCTTTTGTAAAAGAGGATTACGCCAATCAAACATTGGATAAAGCGGCAACAAAATACAAAGAGAAAAACTTAGATTTAGTAAAAACAGAAGCCTTGTTTATGCCGATCATGACGCTACTGATTGGCTTGAGTACCATTTTTACCATATATATAGGTTCCAAAATTTACATTGATGCAATCAATGCTGGCGTTACTCCTCCGATTTCTCCTGGAAACATCGCCGAATTTGTGATTTATGTCAATATGTTGACTTGGCCAGTAACAGCATTAGGATGGGTAACTTCCTTAGTGCAAAGAGCTGCAGCTTCTCAACGAAGAATCAACGAATTTTTAGAGACCAAACCAGAAATTGTAAGCGGCACGACTCCTCTAAAAAACATGAAAGGTGAAATTCACTTTCAAAATGTAGGTTTCGTTTATCCCGATTCAGGAACCCGTGCTTTGGATGGCATCAATTTCAAAGTAAGCCCAGGGGAAACACTAGCCATTATTGGTCGGACAGGTTCAGGTAAATCTACTATTGCTGATTTGGTATGTCGATTATATGACCCAACATCAGGAGATGTTTTCATGGATGGAATTAATCTAAAAGAATTAGACCTAAATGCTTTAAGAGGAAACACTGGTTATGTCCCTCAAGAGGTATTCTTGTTTTCAGACAATATCGCAAATAACATTGCATTTGGATACAGCGAAGAAATGCCGGCTTTTGAAAAAATTGAGCAGGCTGCAAAAGATGCAGCCATTTATGAGAACATCATGGATTTTCCGAAACAATTTGAAACCATTCTAGGTGAAAGGGGAATTACTTTATCTGGCGGACAAAAACAGCGGATTTCAATTGCTAGAGCCATTATAAAGCAACCCAAATTGATGATTTTTGACGATTGCTTATCTGCTGTAGATACAGAAACTGAGGAGAAAATACTGAATAGCTTAGACCGCATTGGAGGAGAAAGCACTTGTATTATTATCAGCCATAGGGTATCTTCAGTGAAAAATGCCAACAAAATCATCGTGTTGGATGAAGGAAAAATAGCTGAAGAAGGCACCCACAATCAATTGATTGAAGCCAAAGGTTTATACTTTGATATTTATGAACGACAATTATTAGAAGATCAGAAAAGTGAACTAAATTAAGTTTCGGATTTATTCAACTATTTTGTGCAAAAAGCAGCTGAAATAAATCCCAAAAAAGGTCTAAAAATCTTACTGACATTGGAAGTTAGATTAAATATTTTTTATTTAGTTTTGTTGGGAACACTATAAAATTGTAATTCTAGGAACAAATTGTCAAGAAGATGGAAGGAAAAGAAAATTACGACAACGAGCAGGGACCAAGAGAAGACGAAGTATTTTCAAAAGCAGTAAGAGCAGGAAAAAGAACGTATTTCTTTGACGTAAAATCAACTAAAAATGACGATTATTATTTAACCGTTACTGAGAGTAAAAGAAGGTTTAATGCCGACAATGGAAAGTTTTTCTATGAGAAGCACAAGCTATTTTTATACAAAGAAGATTTCGAGAAATTTACAGATAGCTTAACTGAAGCAATTGACAAAATAAAAGAATTGAAATTAGAGCAAGGTGAAGAAGTGATTGAGAAAGTTCAATCCGATTATACTGACGTGAATTTTGAAGATTTAGACAAGTAATTGTCTTAAACTATATTTACAAAAAAGGTCGATTCCACATGGATTCGACCTTTTTTTGTATCTCATCTTCAATACAATGATTCGATTTTGATATTGGATTTATTGACTTTTTTATATTTAAAATGTCAGGACTACGTCCCTACTTTCATAAATTAGATAGAAATTATCTCTTTCACAATTAGCCATCTATAGTCATAAGCACTATACGCCTAACTTTTCAATTAAGCTTTTTTTTAATGCTTCCTTTTCTAAAAAATCATCATAAACCCCATTCCAACCAACGTTACAATAAAGTAAGGAACTAACCCGCCTGCTCCAGCATAATCTTTCGCTATTCTTTGACCAAAAAACAATGCGATCAACGAACCTGCAGATAGAATCAACCCGACTTCTAAAAAGAAATCGTTCTGAACAATAGAACCATAAACTCCTAATAAACTAAATGCACCTGCTAAAACCTCAAGGATAGTGATTTTTAGCACCATTAAAGGAACTATTTTAGCTAAAGGAGTCTTTTCAAAATGACCTTTCAACCAGTCTAAATTGTCTTTATAATTGAATACCTTATCCAATCCAGATTGAAGGAACAGAATTCCTAAAAATAGTGCCAATGCAATCTTTATGATCATGATGCCGCATTCATCATCCATTCCTGAGAAAAAACTCGTTAAAAGCATATTATTCATCGATTTAATAGTTTATAAATTTTTCTAATTGTTGTATAATGGCCTCTTCTGTATTTTTGTCTTTCAATACGCCATGCTCGCCTAAGATATTATAAATTTTGGAAACAGGTAGCTTCAACGCCATTACCTCCACTTGTAAATAATGTAAAATATCAGTCAGGTGATCCATCCCTCTTAAATTGCCTGCTCTACCTGCTGCAATTCCTAGCAATCCTGCTTTTTTACCTGCATAGAATTCAGGTTTTATGGCATCCATAAATAGCTTCAGGATTCCCGGAATACTTCCATTATACTCAGGTACAACAAAAAACAATTTATCGCTTGGGATAATATAATGTTTCGCAATCTCTGTAAAAATAGAGTTCTCGTAATTGTACACCTCGTCCAAATCTATGCGAGTAGGCAATTCATCTAAACTAAAAATTTTGACCTTCTCCCCTCTTGCTTCCAATTGGGTTTTGCAAAAGTTTGCAAAGAATTGGGTCATATTTCCCTTTCGATTTGAAGCTGAAATTATAGTTATCATCGTTATCTTTTAACAAAAAAGTGTTCAAAAAATGTTGTTAACAATTCGAAATAAACCACCATAAAAATGGTAATTTCGAATAAGCTAATCCAATTATTAAATAGGACGCAAAATAAAGCATTTAAGCGCATTTTAGCTGTTGTTTTTAATTAATTACACGTCCTAAATTCCATCAATCAATGACAATTACTTTTTATGGCCATTCTTGCTTTGGAATTAAAACCAACAATTGCTCTATTTTGTTTGATCCGTTTATCCGACCAAATGAATTGGCAAATGGAATAGACATTGACAGTATTGAAGCAGACTATATCATCGTTTCTCATGGACACATGGATCATGTTGCCGATTTAGAATACATTGCTAAAAAAACAAACGCAAAAGTGATTTCAAATTATGAGATTATTCAATGGTGCAGCAGTTTAGGTATTAAAAATGTGCATTCAATGAATACAGGTGGTAAATTTGCATTTGATTTTGGGACAGTAAAAAGTGTTTTTGCTGCGCATTCTAGTAGTTTGCCAGATGGTAGTTATGGTGGTAATCCGAATGGATACATTATTAAATCTGAAGGAAAAAGCATTTACTATGCTGGCGATACTGCTTTGAGCAATGAAATGAAATTGATTGGAGATCACGATCAAATAGACCTTGCTTTTCTGCCTATCGGTGATAATTTTACCATGGGTGTAAAAGATGCCATTATTGCAGCAGGGTTTATAGGTTGTAATGAAATAATAGGAATGCATTACGATACTTTTCCACCGATTAAACTCGATGCTGAAAAGGCCATTAAAGATTTTAATAGTAAAGGAGTAAATCTTCAATTGATGACAATTGGAGCAACAATAGAAATTTAATTTTTTCAATAGATAGAATGGGTAAAATTATTGCAATTGCCAATCAAAAAGGTGGAGTTGGAAAAACAACCACAGCGATCAATCTTGCAGCTGCATTGGGTGTATTAGAGCGTAAAGTGCTAATCGTTGATGCAGATCCTCAAGCTAATGCTACTTCTGGGGTTGGTTTTGATCCAAAAAATGTAAAGACAAGTATTTACGAATGCTTGATTAATGAGGTAGAAGCTAAAGATATTATCTTGGCTACTAAGTCTCCAAATCTATACCTTTTACCAGGACATATTGATCTGGTAGGTGCTGAGATTGAGATGATCAATCTACCAAATCGAGAAAAGATGATGCGCTTGGCGTTGTCTAAAATTAAAGACGATTACGACTTCATTATTATTGACTGTTCGCCATCTTTGGGGTTGATTACATTAAATGCGTTATCAGCTGCAGACTCTGTAATTATTCCAGTTCAATGTGAATATTTTGCATTGGAAGGTTTAGGAAAATTGTTAAATACCATTAAAATTGTTCAATCTAGATTGAACACTGATTTGGAAATTGAAGGCTTGTTATTGACTATGTACGATATTAGACTAAGACTTTCTAATCAGGTGGTTGAAGAAGTAAAAACACATTTTCAACAAATGGTTTTTGACACGATTATTCAACGAAATACCAAGTTGGGTGAGGCTCCAAGTTATGGAGAAACTATCATCATGCACGATGCGACGTGTAAAGGTGCGGTCAATTATCTTAATTTAGCACGCGAAGTTTTACAGAACAATAATTTGACTAAAATTAGTGAATCCGAAAAGGTAATTAATTTAGAGGATGAGTAAGAAAAGAGTATTGGGTAGAGGCTTAAGCGCTTTACTAGAGAATGATGACACAGATATCACGAATAGCAAAAAGCTAACTCGAGAAGATGTAACTGAAGCTGCGGGTTCCGTGGCTTTATTGTCGATTGGAGTAATTGAAGCTAATCCATTTCAACCGCGTACAAAATTTGAAGAAGAAGCATTAAATGATCTTGCTCAGTCTATTGCTGAATTGGGAATTATCCAGCCAGTAACGGTAAGAAAATTAGGCTACAATAAATACCAGTTGATTTCAGGAGAACGTCGATTTAGAGCGTCTCAACTAGCAGGATTGGAAGAAATTCCAGCCTACATTCGTATTGCCAACGACCAAGAAATGCTAGAGATGGCCTTGGTTGAAAATATTCAGCGTGCAGATTTAGATGCGATTGAGGTAGCGATAAGTTACCAACGATTGGTGGAAGAATGTAACCTGACTCAAGAAGAATTGTCGCAAAGAGTTGGTAAGAAACGAAGTACCGTTGCCAATTACTTAAGATTATTGAAGTTGCCAGCAGAAATTCAAAATGCAATCATCGATCGTACTATAAGTATGGGCCATGCAAGAGCCTTGATCAATTCAAAAGATACAGCTACTCAACTTCACATGTTTAATGAAATTCTTAAAAATGAATTATCAGTAAGACAAACAGAGGAATTGGTGAAGGAAAGAAAACCTTCTGCTCCTGTTAAAAAAGCGGTCAGTGTTCCTTTATCGTTTCACGAACAAAAAATGAAGGCTGATTTATCTGAATTCTTCCAAACGACTGTAAAATTGCAACGACAAGACGAAGAAACAGGGAAGATTGTTATTCCTTTTGAATCTCAAGAACATTTGTTGCGAATTATGGAACTTTTAGATTTGTAAATCCAACCTTTGAAATACATCTTCACATATTTAATTGGCCTCACCCTGCTCTTCTCGACTTTTCAGTCGAAAGCACAAAGTGATACCACTGTTATGGATTCTATGTATTTGAATCATTCGCCAAAGAAAGCTTCTTTATTTTCTGCTGTGATTCCAGGAGCTGGTCAAGTATACAATAAAAAGTACTGGAAAGTTCCTTTGGTATATGGTGCTATTGGGGCTAGTTTGTACTTTGCGCTTGACCAACGGGATCGATTTCGAGATTTTAAATCGGCTTATGTAAGCAGAGTCGACAGTGATTCTAATACTGTTGACTCCAAATATACTGGAGTTTACTCCGATCAGAATCTGCTGACCTTAATCGAGTACCACCGAAAAAATAGAGATTTGTTATTTGTTTTAGCTGGATTCAGTTACATCTTAAACATTGTAGATGCTGCAGTTGATGCGCATTTATACTATTTTGATGTGAGTGATGACCTATCAGCTTCTGTTCGTCCAAGAGTGAATTACGATCCAACTTCACAATCTTATCTACCGGGACTGCAAATCAATCTTCGATTTAAAAAATAACCATTGAAAAGGAATAAGAACCTGTAATGTAAAATCAGTCGTGATTTTTAAAACGCTTCGTCTATATTTACAACCACTATGAAAATTGCGCTATACGGATACGGAAAAATGGGTAAAACCATTGAACGATTGGCAACAGAAAGAGGTCATGAAGTGGTTTTGAGAATCAACTCAGACAATGCTTCTACTATAAATGCAAGTGACTTAAAAGCAGCAGATGTTGCAATTGAGTTTAGTCGTCCTGAATTAGCTCAATCTCATATTAAAAATTGTATTGCTGCACAATTGCCAATAGTGATTGGAACGACTGGTTGGTATGATCAATATGATCAACTAAAAAAAGAGTGCATTGAAAATAACGCTGCATTTTTGGCAGCGACCAACTTTAGTGTTGGTGTCAATCTATTTTTTGCCTTGAATAAACTTTTGGCAAAATTAATGCAGCCGCATGCTGATTACCAAGTTGAAGTGGAAGAAATTCACCACACAGAGAAATTAGATGCTCCAAGTGGTACTGCCATTACAATAGCTGAGGGAATTATTGAAAATTATTCAAATTTCACCAATTGGAAATTGAATGAAGGGAACGAGCACGAGTTAAAAATAACTGCAGTGCGAACTCCGAATGTTCCGGGAACTCATGAGGTAAAATATCAGTCTAAAATAGATGAAATAGCAATCCAACACACGGCACACAGTCGTGATGGATTTGCTTTGGGTGCACTATTGGCTGCAGAATTTATAAATGGTAAACATGGTGTTTTTACCATGAATGATGTATTGAAAATTTAAAAATTATGTTGATAAGCATTGAATTGGCTGGAATATTAGCCCTTATTTATTTTCTAGCAAGCCACGTTGGTTTATACCTTGTTTTTAAGAAAGCAGGTTTAGAACCTTGGAAAGCGTTGGTTCCCTTTTATGGAACTTACTTGGCCATAAAATTGGTTGAAAAACCTTGGTGGTGGCTGATTATCTATTACATCCCTTTTGTAGGATTCATCATCTGGATTGGCATTATTACCGAACTTCTGAAGCGTTTTGGAATTTTTGAATTCCAAAAGCATGTTGCCATGGTTGTAGGTGCTCCAATCTACTTATATCTTCTGGGAAGTAAAGACGAACACAAATGGAGAGGTCACGAAGTCGTGCACCGATGGACAAAGCCAAAAAGTCGAGAATGGGCTGATGCTATTGCATTTGCAGTAATCTTAGCCACTATTATTCGTGCATTTTACATCGAAGCTTTTACCATCCCTACTTCTTCAATGGAAAAATCACTTTTAGTGGGTGATTTTCTATTTGTAAGTAAAGTAAGTTACGGTTCAAGAGTTCCTAACACTCCTATCTTTTTCCCTTTTGCACACCACACCATGCCCGGGACAGAAAAAACAAAGTCTTATTTGGAGTGGATTAAATTTCCATATCATCGGGTTTTTGAATTTGGGAAAGTAGAACGAAACGATGCCGTTGTATTCAACTTTCCGGCAGGAGATACGGTTGTGGTCCAGCACCAAGACCGAACATTTTACCAATTAGAAAGAGATTATGGTCGTCAGACTTTGGAGCAGCAATTTGATATAATAGCTCGACCAGTTGACAAGAGAGAAAACTATATTAAAAGGTGTGTTGGAATTCCAGGCGATAAAATCGAAGTCAGAAATACTCAACTATTTGTAAACGATAAAGAAGCTTATCAAGCTTTTGGTGTTCAATTTAGTTATTTAATTAAGACGGATGGAACTGGATTTGCGCCGAAACAATTGCTCGATTGGGAAATTACGGAATACAGAATGGATGGCCCAGGATTGTACTTTATGCTGTTGACCGACGAAAACAAAGCAAGAATTGAAGCATTGCCTCATGTGAAACAAGTAGAGCCCATCAACAAACCTAAAGGGTATTACTCAGACGGTAAATATGGTAAAAACCTAATTTACCCGAATGCGAAAGGTTACGATTGGACAGAAGATAATTTTGGCCCTTTATCGATTCCAAGAGCGGGAGAAACAATTGAATTAACCGTTCAGAATTTACCGATTTACAGACGAATCATTCAGGTATATGAAGGAAACGACATTCAATTGAAAGGAAATGAAATCTATATTAATGGGGCGGCTGCTACTACTTACACTTTTAAAATGGATTACTATTGGATGATGGGAGACAACAGACACAACTCTCAAGACAGTCGTTTTTGGGGATTTGTTCCGGAAGATCACATCGTAGGAAAAGCAGTTTTTGTGTGGTTGTCACTTGACCCTAATCGTACCGGGTTTGAGAAAGTAAGGTGGAACCGATTGTTTACTAAGATAAAGGGTGAAGAGTAGTTAAGGTTATTATATTAATAAGTAAGCCCAGCTTCCAAAAAGAAGCTGGGCTTTTCTGTATTGAATTTTAATTCAATACCAGTCCTAACATTCATTACTTAAATTCTTTAAATTAAAAAAAGTCGCTCAAATGGTTTGACAATAAAGGACAATTCTAAAAGCACCAACATACAACTATAAAACTTAACTATTCATCATAATATCAAGCAATTAAATCCTTTTAAGAATAATTAGTGCTCAATCCAAAACTTTTCTTTTAAAAAAAATACTCTAGAGTAGTCAACTAATTCTTATAAACTCATTGCTACTAACCTTTTTTTATTTATAATTGAATTTTTAAACCAAAAACCTAAAAATGAAAAAATTACTTTCGCTTGCCATTGTTGGACTTTCTTTTCAATTTACTACAATAGCACAAGTCAACATTTCTAACTTAAAAACCGTTTGGGGCCCAGAAATAAAAAGCTCCAAAAAAAGCTCTTTCGAGGGGATCATTGGTAAAGACTCTAAAAATATCTATGCTTTGCAAGAATATGCCAATCGTGGCGATGCAACAAAGATTGAGCTATTATCTTATGACAAAAATAGCATGAAGCTCAAAAAATCTTCAATCATCAAATTGGATGCTGATATCTCCAATAAATCATTAGAATTACTTACTCAATTAGGAGAAAACTTATACGCCTTTACCTATGTGACTGACAAAAAAACAGACAAGAAAACCCTTTCGGTGCAAGAAGTTGATAAAAATACTCTAACCCTTAAGTCTAAAACAACTCAATTGGCACAAATTGACTTTGGAAATAAAGGTAGAAGAAATCGTGGAAATTTTAATGTAGCAATTTCTAAAAATGATGAATTCATATTAGTGAATTACATCAATCCAAGAGAAGACAAGTACAGCAGACAACAAGTAGGCATAAAAGTGTATGATAAGAATTTCAAATTGCTTTGGGAGAAGTTAGATGAACTAGAGTTTTCTGATGACAATTTTATTTTAAAAAGTATGAGCATTAGTAATTCAGGAAATGTCTTTGTTTTGGGTAATGTAATTCCTGAAAAGAGAGTTAGATCAAGTAGTAAGCAAGAATTCCAGTTATATGCTTACACCAATCTAGGTGACGAAATCGTGCAATACCCTTTAATCATTAAAGATAAGTACATCGATCAGATGACTTTATCGCTTACAGAAACTGATGACATTATTGTTGGTGGATTATATGGCTTAAAAGATATGAGTAAAGTGAGCGGAACCTTTTACCTAAGAATAGATGGAAACACTCAACAAGTGGAAGCTAGCAGTTTTAAAGAATTTCCGCTTAACTTTATTACAGAGGGAATGACCGAAAGACAAGAAAAGAAAACTAAGAAAAAAGCTGAAAAAGGGAAAGATGTTGGTTTATACTCTTATGAATTAAGAAACTTAACCATTGCAACTGACGGAAGTGTTTCGTTTATCGCTGAACAAAGTTATGTTGTTGTGAACACCTACACTGATGCGAATGGAGTGACAAGAACCACGTATACTTATTATGATAATGATATTATTATGGTGAATGTGAACCCTGAAGGTCAGATTGTAGAAAACATCAAGGTTCCTAAATACCAACGGACCTCTACTCCAACTTTCTCTTCCTATTTATTAGGTTTACAAGATGATAAAGCATTCTTCATTTTTAACGATAATGTAAAAAACTTAGCTATTAATGATCGGTCAAAAATGAAACCCTTTGCAGGACAGAAGAAAGCTGTAGCTGTGGTTGTAACCGTTGACGCTAATGGAAAACAAAAAAAATCAGCATTGTTTAATGCTAAGGAAGTAGGCACATTGCTACGACCAAAGGTTTCAAAACAATTTGAATCCGGTGAAGATTTATATCTAGTTGGTCAGAAAGGTAAAAAGCTATCATTGGGAAGAATAAGTCTAGACTAAGTAGACTTTAAATATTTACAACCTTTATAATGAAAGGCCTGAAGAGAAATCTTTAGGCCTTTTTCTTTTTCATAAATCCTGCAACCAAAACAATTTCGATCCAAATCAATCCAAAAGGGAAACGATTACGTAACTAGTTCAACAAAAAAACAGAATTCATGAAAAAGACATTTATTAAAATAGCCATATGGAGTGGTTCAATACTGACTCTATTAGTCATATTACTAGCAGTTCACATTTATATGGTAATTCCACCTAAAGAACAAAATCCTACTGTAAATTGGCAACTTTCTCGCATTGACATTAAAGAGTCATTACCATTGTCAGACGAGCAGGTCAAAGAAATAAACCAATCCATCAAATCAATTGATGGAGTTGAACGAGCGGTTGTAAATAAGGATCATGGAACTATAGTAGTGGCTTACTTTCCAAGTAAAAACAACATAGATGATATTTATACCAGCTTCACTGAAAATACGGTTGTATCGTCTAAACTATTTAAGCCAACAAAAGACCAATTGGCAGCAAGTTGTCCGGTCATCGATAAAAATTCAATCTCCTACAGGATGGGGAGTTTTTTTCAAAACATCTTCCAAAACTAGTATTCACAATTATTAATTAAAACTATATTATCATGAGAAGTCCATTTAAATTAATGTTGGTATTGCTTGCAGTATCAATCAGTTTTGCATCGTGTAAAGACGATGATGACGACCAAGTAGTAACTCCTACCCCGACACCTACGGAAAAGAGTATTTATGAAAAATTAGGCGGAACAGAGTTGGTTCCAGACACTACCAATGGTGGAATGATCGAGAAAGGAAAACTGACTCTTAGATCTGTGGTAGATTCTACCATTTTTGTAATTGCTGGTGATACTTTATTAGCCCCATATTTCACAACATTATTAGGTGAAGTAGGAAACGGAGATTTATCTGGTTTTACTGCTTTAAGTATGTCACTGACCAACTTTTTTAGTGCAGCTACAGGCTCAAAAACAATTACCTACTCCGGTAGAAACATGACAGATGCGCATGATCCAGCGAAGTATTCAAGAATGGCAAAAAAGGCGGATGATGCTGCAATGGATGCCTTTATTGGAGACGTTGTAAAAGGTGCTGGTCAAAATGGTGTTCCTGCTACTGATCCAATTATTGGAGAAATTGGTGCATTATTGGAGACTTTGAGACCACAAGTTGTTCAACGATAAAAATTAACAAACCTAAATTACCAATCCCTTAGCTTCGGCTAGGGGATTTTAAAATCCTTAATCCTATGAAACAATTCAACGCACTTTCTCTTTCTTACAAGCAGTCATCTTTAGAATTTAGAGAATTGTTTTCATTCGATGATGAGAAAATCAATGTATTACTTCATCAATTCAAAGATCTTCTCGGTTTAGAAGATATTTTGATTTTATCTACCTGTAATCGCACAGAAATCTACTTTACTTCAAAGACTAATAAAGTGGACGAAGTTTTTAAATTGTTGGCATTAAAAATCAGACTACCAAAAGATTCAATTGCTAAACATTTCAATTTACACAAAGGAAAAGCGGCGGTCAATCATTTATTTGAAGTTTCATTGGGATTGAATTCAATGATTTTGGGTGATATGCAAATCATTAATCAAGTAAAAAGGGCGTACCAATTATCTGCAGATGCACAAACAGCAGGACCTTTTCTTCATCGATTAATGCATACTATATTCAATACCAATAAACGGGTTACCCACGAAACAAAATTTAAAGAAGGGAACACTTCACTAGCTTCAGCAGCAGTGAGTCGTGCTAAGGAATTTGGCAACCAATTTAGAAAACCAAAAATTGTAATTGTAGGTCTAGGTGAGATTGGACAAACAGTAGCTGAAAATTTAAAAAACTTCGATGGAAAAGTAGTTGTTTTAAACCGTTCATTTGAAAAAGCACAAAAACTAGCACAAAAATATAATTTTGACTGTCAGTTATTTGAACAGCTTAATTCAGAAATTGAAGATGCTTCTGTAATTATTTCAGCAGTGAGAACTCCTGAGCCTATCATTAATAAAGGTTCAATAAGTGACAAAAATCGGCACCAATTGTACATTGATTTATCCGTTCCAAGAAGTATCGATTGCACTCTAAGTGAACATTCGGGAGTAATTATTGCCAATGTAGACGATTTAAAGGAGCAAACAGAGCGTACTATTCAAAAAAGACAAGGAAAGATTGAAGCAGTAAATGCAATCATCAACCAATCAATTAATGAATTAAAAGATTGGCAAAAAGAGATGGAATTCTCTCCTGTTATTAAACAATTTAAAGCCGCATTAGAGGAAATCAGACAACAAGAATTAGCCAGACATTTAAATGGAATGGAAGATTCACAAGCTGAAATTTTAGATCAAGCAACCAAAAATATTCTCCAAAAAATAATTAAGCTTCCTGTACTTCATTTAAAAGCAAATTGTCTCCGAGACGATGCGGATCAGGTTTCACAAACTCTAAGTGAATTATTTAACCTAGACAGAGAGGTCTTAAAAACGACAAATTAATAGGTTGATAAAAATCATCATTAAATCAATTCTTTTTTTGATTATCTTGCCGCCATTATTACGTATTTCAACCTAAGTAACACAATTATTTATGAGAATATTCATTATTTTGATGGTAAGCATCTGCCTTCCAATATTATTCACGGCCTGTGAATCTGAAAACAAAGAAGACCTATTTCCTGTAGATCCAGCAGTGGTATGCAAAACAGACTCCATGTCTTTTAGCATGGATATCAATCCAATAATTGCAAAAAATTGTGCTATTTCAGGCTGCCATGTCAGTGGATTTAATGAAGGAGATTTCACTACTTATCAAGGTATAAAGGATAAAATAGATAATGGCGATTTAATTCGACTGAGAGTAGTTGAAAGAAAAGATATGCCAGCAAGTGGTCCCCTACCTGACTGCGAAATCGCGAAAATTGAATCTTGGTTAAATGCAGGAGCACCAAACAATTAAAAGAATATGAAAAAGATAGGATTTGGAATACTTTTAATATTTCTTGGTGGAGGGATATCAGCGCAAGAAACAACAGCATATGCAAGCGAAACCTTTAAAGATACCCGAATTGTAAATGGGCAATCGGTAGAAACCAATGAATCAGGACAGCTAAAATTTATCATTTCTCACCGTTTTGGTCTACTCTCAAAAGGAATAAATAACTTTTTTGGGTTAGATGAGGCGAGTATTCGGTTGGGATTGGATTATGGATTAACGGACAGATTTACCATCGGTATAGGCCGTAGTTCATTTGAAAAAACGGTGGATGGTTTTGGAAAATACAAATTATTGCGTCAATCTACGGGAGCGAAAGAAATGCCCATTACCGTGACGTGGCAGAGTAATTTTGCAATTAGAACGGCAGATTTTGCAAATAACCCAGGAGAAGAATATGACATAGCCAACCGCATGACCTATGGTCACCAATTAATGATTGCTCGAAAATTTTGTGATGCATTCTCTGGTCAATTAATGCCAACTTTCATTCACCGAAATTTAGTAGATACAAGAGCAGAAAAAAATGATTTGTTTGCAATTGGAGCAGCTACTCGTTACCAACTCACAAAAATTATATCGTTCCAAGCTGAATATTATTATGTCTTACCTGATCAATTGGGGGACCAGTTTACCAACTCACTTTCTTTGGGATTTGACATTCAAACAAAAAGTCATGTATTCCAATTGCATGTTTCCAACTCTCAGGGAATGATTGACAAATTTTTCATTTCAGAAACTCGCCAAGACTTCTTTAAAGGAGACATTTATTTTGGATTTAACATAAGTCGTGATTTTCAATTGAAAGGCAAAAAATACAAGTAACATGAGACACTTTAAAACCGTTGGAATCGCTTGTATTGTCTTCTTATCATTCAGTTGGGTGGGATTTGATTCCAGTATCCCACAAATTTCAAAAGACCATAAACTAAGTGAAGTATTATTGAAACTTAGTGATACACCACAAGCCCACTATCGTCCAAATGCCGATAAAGAGCAGGTTGTAAGAGGGAAGGAATTGGTATTTAATGGAAGAACAATTGGACCAGATGGAAAAATGTCGCCATTTATTAGTAAATATTTTGCTTGTACGAGTTGTCACAATCAAGTCCAAGAAGATCCAATCATTACTAATTTCGATCCACAAGCTAGATTGCTACACGCTGAAAAAAATGATCTAAAATTTTTACCAGCAACTACTTTTTGGGGAATGTATAACCGAGAAAGTTGGTACAATGATGATTATGTTTTGAAGTATGGTGACTTAGTTATTCCAGCGAATAAAAGTTTAGCTGAGGCCACTCAACTGTGCGCTAAGGTCTGTTCCTCAGGTCGGTATTTGGAGGAATGGGAACTAGAAGCCATTTTGGCTTATTATGAGTCTATTCAATTGACTATTGAAGACTTAGACTTGAGTGAACAAGAGTTAAAATCTTTACAATCTGAAGGAAATAATGTTGACAAAATCAAACTTTTAAAATCCAAATATGCCTTAAAAAGTCCTGCTACATTTCCAAAAGCCCCTACCAATAAAATAGAAGGTTATGCAGGGTTAACTGGTGATCCAACAAATGGCAAGAAACTATATGAATTGAGTTGTCAAGCATGTCATCAAGACGGAGGCGTATCCCCTATCTTATTGGATAATGCTAAAGTGACTTTCCAAAAATTCAAACGTAATCTCGATAACAACAGTTATTACAATATCTACGACATTATAATTCATGGGACATATGCTGACAAAGGAAAACCAAGATACATGCCATTGTATCCGGAAGAGCGAATGAGTCCACAACAGATTGAAGATTTAAGAGCTTATATTGTTCAAGAGGCGAAGTAATTAACTTTTTAAAATCCTCGAGAAATTCACAAACCCATTCCCATTAAAAGTCCTACCCGCATTTCACTTAAGTATTTGATAAGAAATTTAATGCTACTGCCATTGTTAATGGGCATTTCAATTCCCATCGCTTATTACTTGAAAGGATTTACTTGGGAAGAATCATTAATTATTGGTCCACTGGTTAATGTATTGGCTTTTTTATTCTTGGGTGCTCTACCAACTTTTCTAATTCATCGTTCTCATTTAAAATATCGTATTGGATCAAACCCCCAAATTGACACCCAAAAGCAGAAAATATTTATGAATGATACTTTATATTCCATTGATAGTTTAGACTTTACCCATCATTTAGCGTGGAATCAGAAGTCAAATCAAGACGGAAAATTTCGGTTAACAACTCCATGGTCAAACTATAGCTATATTGCTGTAAAGACCAATCAAGACCAGATGTTTTATATTAGCTCCACTCAAATTATATTGGATCAATTCTTCGTTAAAATTTCTCAAAAGGAATACCACCTGTTCCCTTATTTGAAACAAAAAAAAATGTAAAGAAGTTTACATCTTAAAAAATCAAAAAATTAGATGTAGGTACATATATTTTCATATAAAAACCACATTTACTCCTTTTTTAATCTCTAATTTTGCGGCTCCAAGAAAACAAAATAAACTTTCGATTAGAAATTGTTTTGTTTTATCAATTACTAGAATGAACAAAGAAAGAGCGCTGCTATTGACTTTAGCAGTCATTCAATTTTCGCACATTACCGATTTCATGATCCTGATGCCATTAGGTCCTACCCTAATGCGTGCATTTGATATACTCCCAAGTCAGTTTGCCTTATTGGTTTCTGCTTATACATTTAGTGCCGGGATTTTTGGATTTGTTGGCGCATTTTTCATCGATAGATTCGACCGTAAAAAAATGCTAATCATAATGGCTACTGGGTTTGCATTGGGGACTATCGCCTGCGGACTTTCAAATAGCTACCATATGTTGCTGTTCACTCGAGCATTTACAGGATCATTTGGAGGAATCTTAAGTGCATTGATTTTATCCATCATTGGAGATGCTGTTCCCAATGAACGACGAGCAGGAGCGATGGGATTAGTGATGGCTTCTTTTTCTCTAGCTTCGGTAGTGGGTGTTCCTTTAGGTTTGTATTTAGCGACATTATCCGATTGGCATTTCCCTTTTATCTCGTTAGGTGTAATTGCATTATTGACGCTAATTCCGATTGCCAAATTTATCCCAACGATGAATGCTCATATAGTGAGTAGAAACGAAAGGGAATCGCCGGTTGCAATTATTAAAAATGTGCTGGAGAATAAAAACCAGCTTTATGCATTACTATTCGGAATAGTGATCATGTTTAGTCATTTTTCTGTAGTTCCTTTTATTAGTCCTTATTTAGTGACGAATGTAGGTTTCTCCGAAAAAGACATCACTTATATTTATTTGATTGGTGGCGGATTAACCATTTTTACCGCTCCACTTATTGGCCGTTTAGCCGATCGTTTTGGTCGACTAAAAGTATTCGTTATTGCAGTAATAGTTGTTTCCTTCCCTATTTTCTTTCTAACAAACTTAACTGAGAAACCAATTGCTATCGTATTATTAATTACTTCCCTATTCTTTGTTTTTGGATCAGGACGAATGATTCCTTCAACAGCCATGATTACCTCTTCGGTTCGACCAAAAAATAGAGGTAGTTTTATGAGTTTCAATTCCGCTTGTCGCCAATTGACCAATGGATTCGCAGCCTATTTTGGCGGATTAATTATTACGCAAGGCGAAGACGGCTTATTGCATCACTATGATTGGGTAGGTTATGTTGCCATTGGAATGGGAGTTCTTTCTATCATCATTGCACGAAAAATTAAAGTAGTGGACGAGGCCGGTTTTGAGAATTAGTATTTTTTAGATATAAAGCATTAGTTTTGGAATCATAATGATGCTGACTTAGTAATGCAAATAGACAACTCTGCTCGTTTTAAAAAATTGCTCTTAGACATCCGATTTTGGATTGTCCTATTTTTTGTTATTCGATTGTTTGGAATTACCAATGCGCCTTTAGAAATTGGACACAATTGGAGGCAATCATTGACTAATATGATATCTCGAAATTTCTTTGAAAATGGTGCAAATCTGCTCTATCCAGCTATTGATATGGCTGGAGAAAAAACAGGTATCATCGGTTCTGAATTTCCGCTTTTCAATTACCTCATCTATTTAGTTTCTGAATTATTTGGCTACGAACATTGGTATGGTAGGTTGATTAATTTAATCGTTTCTAGTACAGGGATTTATTACTTCTATTTATTGGTGAAGAAAACTGTCAATGAGAAAACTGCTTTCAATGCAAGTATTGTTCTCTTGGCTTCCATCTGGTTTGCGTTTTCACGAAAGATAATGCCAGACACATTCAGCGTGTCATTAGTTATCATTGGATTGTATTATGCTTATCAATTTTTAAAGGTTGGAAAATTCCTTAATGTATTCCTTTTCTTTACTTTCTGCACTTTAGGCATGTTATGTAAAATACCAGCATTAAGTCTTTTTAGCTTGCTAGGACTAACTTTATTCATTTCTGAAATCAGTGTAAAACGAAAAATTCAACTGTATACTGCAGCAGCTCTTAGCTTCGGAATTGTTTGTCTGTGGTATTTCTATTGGGTGCCTCATTTATTGGCAACTTATCACTACCAATTGTATTTTCCAAAAGGGTTTATTGAAGGTTTGAATGAAATCAAAGAATACATTCCTGAACTGTTGGAGAAGTTTTACTTTAGTTCATTGAGTTCTTTTGCAGCCACTTTATGCTTGATCGTCGGGATTTATTTTATCGCAAAAAGTAAGCAACGTCTATTGAAAGTTGGAATAACTTTAGTTTCTATTGTGTTCATAGTTTTCATTATAAAGACAGGTTCTGTATTTCCATTGCACAATTACTACATTATTCCTTTCACTCCAATAATGGCACTTATAGCTGGTTTTGCTATTTCTAAATTTTCCAATAAGTATCAATGGATGGTGTTGGCATTAATCGCAATAGAAGGAATCGCCAATCAACAACACGATTTTTTTATCAAAGATTCTAAATTATATAAATTAGAGTTGGAGGAAGTTTCAGCGAACAACATTCCAACCAATGAATTGATTGTAATCAATGGAGGTCAATCTCCACAAGAAATTTACTTCTCGCACCGAAAAGGCTGGACAGCGCATAATCATGACGTCCTTCGACCAGAGTATATTGATTCTTTAAATGTTATTGGAGCCAACTATCTAATCATTGACAAACACCGCTTAGATCAGACATTCAATGAATTGAATTCTATTTATGAAGATGAGAATTATCTGATTTATAATTTAAAGAAGTAATCAAGGTAAAACTACCAGCTTCCACCTGCTCCACCGCCACCAAAACTACCACCGCCGAAGCCGCCAAAACCGCCTCCGCCTCCACCACCGAAGCCACCGCCTCCAGAGTGAAAGTTATTCCAGCTTCCACCATGGCTTCTAGTTGATGAACCCATCAAAAATAATGCAGTCCAAAGTGAAACGTTGTGGCCTAAAGAATATGTTTTAGCACGTTTAACCGCACTAAAAATGAAGATAAAAATGATAAACAGTACAAAAATGAAAGGGAAAACAGGAACTGGTTTAGTGCTTTTCTTTTGATAGGCGTCAGATGAATACTCTCCACCAACGATGTCTATAATAACCGAAACTCCTCGATTAATCCCTTGGTAAATGGCACCTTGCTTAAATAAAGGAATCATCTCGTTTTCTACTATTCTTTTACTGATGGCATCAGGTAAAACACCTTCTAGACCGTATCCCGTCGCAATAAAAATTTGTCCTTTGCTGTCATTGGTTTTAGGCTTGTATAAAACAACAATCCCATTGTCGAACTCAGCATTTCCGACTCCCCACTTTTCACCTAATTTAAAGGCAAAAGATGAAGCATCGTAATCGCACAAATCCATTACGGTAACCACCGCAATTTGGGTAGATGTGGTATCATTGAAGTTAACCAACTTTTCTTCTAGCAAACTAATTTCGTGAGCCGTAAATGCGCCTGCAAAATCATTGACTAAACGCTGCTTAGCTGGTTTTTCAGGAATACAGTTTTGTGCTGAAATACCTATTGAAAAAGTGATTAATACGAAAAGTAAGAATTGTTTTATTCGAGTCATAATTTATTTTTTTCCAAATGAAATCTCATTCGGCAATTCATCCACATCATCTTTTTGATATGGAAAGTGTGCTTTTAATTGTTCACCTGATTCTTTGATTCCATAAGCTAACCCTTCAGTGAATTCTCCTTTCTTAAAGAATTCAACCATGTTATCTCTGATGTCATCCCAAAATCCTTTTGGAACCACTGCATTAATCCCCACATCGCCAAGGATAGCAAATTGCTTGTCCTCAGTTGCTAAATAAAACAGAACCCCATTTCGGAGCTCTGTCTTTTGCATTTCTAATAAGCTAAATAAGTGAGATGCTCTATCCAAAACATCTTCTTTACATCGCTTTTCTATGTGAACACGAATCTCTCCGGAAGTCGCTTTTTCAGCTGTTCCAATAGCAGATTCAATGTAGTTTATTTGCTGGGTGTTAAATAGTTCTTTTGCCATAATTAAAATTGCACCTCCGGTACTTTTTCTGCTCCTGCGTCTGCTTCAAAATAAGGTTTCTTTGCAAAATCAAACCAACCTGAATAGATGTTTCTTGGAAATTGTTTGATGTAAGTATTGTAGTCTCCTGTAGTCTCGTTAAATCGACCTCTTTCTACTGCAATTCTGTTTTCTGTTCCTTCTAATTGAGCTTGTAACTCCAAGAAGTTTTGATTCGCTTTCAATTCTGGATAACGCTCTACTGAAACCAATAAACGACTCAACGCTCCTGACAATTCGCCTTGTGCTGCTTGGAATTTTTTCATTGAACTCTCATCTAATTTAGATGCATCAATATTCATACTCGTTGCTTTTGATCTAGCTTCGATTACTGCTGTTAAAGTTGACTTTTCAAAGTCAGCAGCTCCTTTTACCGTGTTTACTAAATTAGGAACTAAGTCGGCTCTTCGCTGGTAAACATTTTGAACCTGAGCCCATGATTTATCCACATTTTCGCTCTTTTCTACCATGCTATTGTAACCGCACGAAGACATGCTAATGGCAAAAAAAGCCACGAACAATATTTTTATTATTTTTTTCATTTTGTCTTTAGGTTATTTGTTTGATAAAGGTATTTAAAAAATGCCTCCTTAACTCGTCAAGGAGGCATTTGCATTTTTAATTAATCAATTCAATACTTCGTTTGATGAACTTATTCAAGGCTTCTCCTTTCAATAAGTTTTGCGACAACAATGCTAAATCTGTTGCTTGTTTTGCCATGTCCTTCTGCTTGATTTCTTCTTTCTCATTTAAGATTTTAGAAATCAATGGGTGATTAGAATTCACCACCATATTGAACATTTCAGGAAGGTTACCCATTCCCATCATACCACCACCAACAGCATTCATGTCTTTCATTCTTCTCATAAATTCAGACTGTGTAATAGTGAAAGGCTGATCTGTTTCGCTCATGCTTTCAAATACAACTGTATACTTTTCTTTTGGCAGTGCTCCTTCGATAACCGGTTTCAATTTCTTCTCTTCGTCTTCTGATAATTTTGAAGGAATCTCTTCGTCTTTCTTGATTAATTTGTCAATAGTATCAGCATCTACACGAGTAAAAGTAGTGTCCTTAAACTCTTGCTCTAACTTACCTACAAAGTGCGCAGACAATGGAGAATCCATCATCACCACATCATAACCTTTGTCTTTTGCTGCTTGAATGTAAGAATACTGTTCATCTTTATTAGATGAATACAATACCACTACTTTATTGTCCTTATCCGTTTGCAATGGCTTAATGAACTCTAAATACTCTTCCATTGTCTTTGCAACACCTTCTGTGTTTTTCAACAATGCAAAATTCTTCGCTTTTTCTAGGAATTTGTCATCAGATAACATTCCATATTCAATGAAAATCTTGATATCATCCCACTTTTCTTCGAAATCAGCACGATCATTTTTGTATAAATCTTCTAATTTATCCGCTACTTTTCTAGAAATGTATTTTGAAATCTTCTTCACATTCGCATCACTCTGCAAGTATGAACGAGAAACATTCAATGGAATATCTGGAGAATCAATCACACCGTGAAGCATGGTTAAGAAATCAGGAACGATTCCTTCCACTGACTCAGTAACAAACACCTGATTCGAATACAATTGAATCTTATTCTTTTGCATTTCCATATTCCCTTTCAATTTTGGGAAAAATAAGATACCTGTTAAGTTAAATGGATAATCTACATTTAAGTGAATGTGAAACAACGGCTCGTCAAAAGTCATTGGATACAATTCTCTATAAAAGTTTTTATAATCTTCCGGCTTCAAATCGGCCGGCATTTTTGTCCAAGCTGGAGTCGGGTTGTTGATGATGTTATCTTCAACTATTTTTTCCTCTTTCGAATCATCTCCTTCGCCTACTTTCTCAGTTCGCTCATTTGTGCCAAATTTAATTTCGATTGGCATAAACTTGCAATACTTATCCAACAATTGTTGAATCTTAGCTTTGTCTAAATACTCTAAAGAATCTTCAGCAATGTGCAAAACAATGTCAGTTCCTCTCGTTGCTTTTTCTGTTTCTTCTATTGAGAAGTTTGGCGAACCATCACATTCCCATTTCACTGCTTTTGATCCTTCTTTGTGAGAAAGTGTAATAATTTCAACATTTGAAGCTACCATAAAAGCAGAGTAAAATCCTAGTCCAAAATGACCAATTACGCTCGCCTTATCCTTGTATTTCTGTACAAATTCCTCAGCACCAGAAAATGCAATTTGATTAATGTACTTGTCCACTTCTTCTTCTGTCATTCCGATACCATTATCTGAAAATGTCAGTGTTTTAGCTTCCTTGTCCAACCTCACTTCTACTCTCAAATTACTCGCATCAGCTTTAGTCTCTCCTAGAGCTGCCAATGTTTTTAATTTTTGAGTTGCATCCACTGCATTTGAAATCAATTCTCTCAAAAAGATCTCTTGATCTGAGTACAAGAATTGCTTAATGATTGGAAAAATATTCTCGGTTTGAACATTTATCTTTCCTTGTGCCATTTTTATTCTTTTTATAGGTTAATAATTATAAACTTAAGTGGCTCAATAAGCCAAATTAGTTTTGTCAAAGGCTGTACCAAATGCTATTCACTGACAAATTGTCAACTCTTTACGATTTATATAATTTAATTAGTTTTGGTAGAAATCAAAACTTGATTCGATGAAATTAAATATCAAACTACTATTCAGCTCTTTACTATTTTTTGTCTTTCAAATTGCTAATGCGCAGCAACAAGTCGAAAAGTCAGATTTCACCATTGGAGATCGAGTAACGTTGAAATCGAGTATACTAAATGAAGACCGAATTCTGAATATCTATTTACCTGAAGGTTATTCAAAAGATTCCATAAACAATTACCCAGTCATCTATTTACTAGACGGATCCAAGCATGAGGATTTTATTCATATAGCTGGTTTAGTGCAATTCGGATCATATTCATGGATTAATATGGTTCCAAAAAGCATAGTAGTAGGAATAGAAAATGTGGATCGAAAAAGAGACTTCACTTTTCCAAGTGACGTAGCTTATGATTCTACTCGATGGCCTGACAAAGGAGGTTCTTCCAATTTTATTGCTTTCATAGAAAAAGAAGCAATGCCTTATATTAAATCGAATTATTCCAACAATGAAAACACTACTCTAATTGGTCAATCTTTAGGAGGATTGTTGGCGGCTGAAGTATTGATCAAACACACGCCACTTTTTAGAAATTACATCATTGTGAGTCCTAGTATGTGGTGGGACAACAAATCGATGATCAAGATGGATGTTCCAGCTATTATGTCCGATCAACAAGTATACATTGCAGTAGGAAAAGAAGGTTATTTGATGAGAAGTACCGCCTGCAAACTGTATCGCAAAACGCGAAAATCGGCACCTCGACCTAAAGAAGTGTATTTTGAGTTTTTTAGAAAACAAAATCACGCAGACATTCTGCACCAAGCCGTTTATGATGCTTTTGAAACATTTTCAAAATAAACCTAACCTATAAGGTAGAATGAAAATAAACACGAGTAGACTTATCATAGAGGAAGTAACTCTTGAAGATGCCCCATTTTTCTTCCAATTACTGAACAGCCCTAAATGGATCGAATACATAGGTAATCGGAATATTAAAACCATGAAAGATGCGGAGAATTATATTGGAAAAAATCTTATCTCTAACTATCACATCAATGGTTATGGATTGTATAAAGTGAGTATTGCAGCAACCAATACTCCAATTGGAAGCTGTGGCTTTCTTAGACGAGACTTTCTTCCTCATCCTGATTTAGGATTTGCTCTGCTTCCCGACTATGAAGGGAATGGATACATGAGTGAAGCGGCATTAAAACTGATTCAATGGGGCATTGACCAACTCGGTTTTCAAACTATTCAAGCTTTTACAACTCCTATCAATAAGGCATCACAAAAATTATTGGTAAATGTTGGGTTTAAATTAAAAGAAGAATTCACTTCCCCCGAGGGTGAAAAGATGTTGTTATTTGAGATTAAAGCCTAATCCATATTGACACGTTAAAGTGTTATAAAATTTCGTTTCCTGTAAAACGTTTTCCTTTTGAATTCATTAAATTGTGAATTCATCAAATATAGCGCGCCATGAACTTCAATCAGCTTTCTGCACTTTTCATCAATTGCACACTTAAAAAGTCTCCCGAAATGAGTCACACAGATGGATTGATAGAAATTTCGAAATCCATTATGGAGAAAAATGGTGTTTCGGTAGAAACCATCCGATTTGTTGATCAGGATGTTGCTTCAGGCATTTATCCAGATATGACAGAACACGGATGGGAAACAGATGAATGGCCTGAAATATTTAAAAAAGTGATGAAAGCAGATATATTGGTACTCACTACTCCTATATGGTTGGGCGACAAATCTTCACAATGCGCTAAAGCTATAGAGCGGTTGTATGCCATGTCAGGAATGACAAACGCAGATGGACAATACATTTATTATGGGAAAGTTGCCGGTTGTTTAATCACAGGAAATGAAGATGGTGCGAAACATTGCGCCATGAACATACTGTATTCGATGCAGCATTTGGGTTATAGCATTCCACCACAAGCTGACGCTGCTTGGCTAGGAGAAATAGGCCCAGGAAAATCATACAAGGATGAAGGCTCGGGTGGGCCTGAAAATGATTTCACGAATAGAAATACCACTTTCATGACTTATAACTTAATGCACTTGGCTAAAATGCTAAAAGATGCAGGAGGCTTTCCTGTAGGAGGAAATCAACGCACAGAATGGGACAACGGGAATCATTTTGAATTTGAGAACCCAGAGTATAGGTAGACTATCTCTTCGAGACTTTATTATTACTAATTGCGCGTTGTCGGGAACATTTAAAGCGGCCTTTTTCTATAGAATTCAAAGCTGAATGTTTTGTACTTCTACCTTGCACTCTTTTTCGCCACATTCTGAAGCTTGAAGCTTTCATCTCTTTTCGCATGATTTCAATCACCTCTTGTTCTGTCACATTAAACTGAAAAGTTATCGCATCAAAAGGTGTTCGATCTTCCCAAGCCATTTCTACAATTCGATCTATTTGCTGTCCGTCTAATTTATTCTGCATACTTCCACTAACCAATTTCTACCTCTTTTGTTTTCGGTATAAGTTCCAAAATCAGATCAACTCGACGAATTTTTATCTTCTAAAAATGACCACTCCTAAAAATGACTCATATCTACCTAAAAATCAATAGTTAAAATTTATCAACTATCTATACAACGGATTGAAATATGGATTAATATTGGTTAAAATTTAGGCCCTTTTATTAAACTTATTTTAATCGATGATTCACCCCCACACAACCATTCAACACGTCAGTGATACAGTAGGTTACGGCGTTTTTGCAACTCAAGATATTCCTGAAGGAACAATCGTTTATGTAAAAGACAGTATGGAATTAGAAATTAGCCCGATGGAATTTTTAACTCACCAAAAAGAAATTCAAGAAGTGATTGAGAAATACAGCTATATGGACCAAAGAGGTTATCGAATAGTAAGCTGGGATTTTGCAAAATATGTGAATCACTGTTGTAATTACAATACCATAAGCACTGGTTATGGGTTTGAAATAGCAATTAGAGACATCAAAGCAGGTGAGCAAATTACTGATGAATATGGCATTTTTAATTTAGAATATGAAATTGATTTGACTTGCGCTTATGACAATTGCAGACAAGTTTTAAAACCAAAAGATTTTGATTCTTATTACCAGAAATGGGACGAAGTCATTAAAAAGTCATTGACAAAAATGAATGATGTTACTCAGCCTTTATTGGTTTTTGTAGATGAAAATTCAAAAATTGAATTGAATTCATTTTTATCAGATCCAAATCAATACCAATCCGTTTATCGACTAAAATATCAGAAAGACACCGCTACTTTAGGAGAAAAATAATGAGTGGTTGAGATTCTGAAAAAAATAAGGAATTTTAGCTCATGAAAAATGAGTGGCTGTTTGCAAAAACTTATTGGAGTCTTTTCCGAAAAAAGCAATTGCAACAAAAATTTCTATCAGATTATATAGAGAGAGAATTGAGCCATTCATTTGACCAATTCTCTCCTTCGCTGCAGTTTAAAATAAACTATTACGCTTCTTGGGGAATTGTAGCAATTAGTGAGGTTTTTGCAACTTTATACAGCAAATCACTTTCAGAGAAAGAACGGCAACAAGCTACTGAGATGTCATTGCTGTTTGCTTTGGCAGATGAGTTAATTGATGAAGAGGGGCTAGAATTGGGGGGAATTTCAGAATTAACTGAAAAGAATTCTTCCCACTCCATTCGCTATTCGGAAGCACAACGCTTACTTGTAAAATTTCAAAACGAATCGTCCATTTGGCCAACACTGCAAGCTGCAATAAAAGCCCAAATAGCTAGCAAGGCTCAAAAGGAAACGATTAATATTGAGCAAGTCAGAACACTAACTTTTGATAAAGGAAGTTGGACCATGCTCCTTTATCGCCAATTGATAGATGAACAACTTGGAGAACAAGAATCACAAACCATCAAACAATTGGGATATTGCTTACAACTTGCTGATGATCTTTTGGATGCTTTTGACGATACAGCAGAAAATACAGCTACCACTGCTAATTTGATCGATTTACAAAAAGTAGTTTTCCATTATCGAGCACAAGTTGAACTTGCTAAAAACTCATTTTTTACCACCTACGGTAAAAATAATAATTCAATAAAAGCATTCCGAACTTTTCAGATACTTTTCGCTATTTCAGAAATGGCAATGGATCAGTTTACGAAAAATGGACTTCATTCCTTTTACAATACAGATCTTTCCAAATTGAATAGAAGCAATTATATAGTCGATATGGAAAATAGAATGACGGTTCTCCAATCTCTTTCCTACTGCAGCAAGCAATAACCTCTCACTTATTCTACAGCTTTCAACAACTTGTGTAGAGATTTCCCCACCAACTATTCTTCACACAACCTACACCCAACGTATTTATTGACTTTCAGCCATTATTTTACCATTTTATTACTATGGCATAAATTTTCCATTAAAGAAATCAAATTAAAAAATACATAGACATGAACGATTTAAATATAAAAGGCAACTGGAACCAGATTAAGGGAAAATTGCAACAGAAGTATGGAGATCTAACCAATGATGACCTCATGTTCATAGAAGGAAAAGAAAATGAGTTATTGGGTAGACTTCAAGATCGATTAGGTAAGGAAAAAGAAGAGCTGATAGGCGAAATCAAATCTCTGATTAAAGACTTATAGTTCGAAATCCCTAAACTTTACCTACTTAACAATTTCAATAATTCATAAAATAGAAAATCACACAGAATGAAAACTTCAACAAGTTCAATAGAACTAAATACAGGAATAGCAAAAGACAAAAGAGAAAAAATTTCAGAAGGCTTGAGTAGGGTATTGGCAGATAGCTATTACTTAATGATTAAAACTCACAATTACCACTGGAACGTGAAAGGTTTAAACTTTAGACAGATTCACCTTTTACTGGAAGAGCAATACACTGAATTATTTGAAGCAATTGATAATGTTGCAGAAAGAATTAGAGCTTTAGGATTTAATGCGCCTGGTTCTGTTAAAGAATTTGACAAACTGACATCCATTAAACAAGGAGATGGAACCTTGTCTGCAGAGAAAATGTTGGAAGACTTATTAGAAAGCCATGAAAACGTAATACGAACAGCACGAAAAGCATTACCAGCAGCTGCTGATGTATCAGATGAAGCTACAGTAGATTTGCTGACCCATCGATTAGATGTACATGAAAAGACAGCATGGATGCTTAGAAGTATGCTAGAAAAATAAACCGCCATGAATAATCAATTTAGTACACTTTCAATAGCTTGCAATACTTTAAAAGAAATGGGTTACACAGCCAACTTCACTGGTTTAGAATCCAAGCAGATTGCAATAGAAGAAGGTGAAATAAAGTACAATCCAAAAGATGTTACCATCAATGAGTATCATCGATTTGAAGGAGAAAGTAATCCTGCAGACACTTCCATCGTGTATGCTATTGAAGCCAAAGATGGAACCAAAGGATTACTAATTGATTCTTATGGAGCTGAGAGCTCCATTGAAATAGATCAATTTATAAAGAATGTAGAAATTAATAATTAGTATTGTCATGAACAATCCCAATCATAGAACTCTAACTATATTCCTAGGAGCAAATAAGAATAAAGACGATCAAACTCTAGCCTATGCCAAATCTCAAGGTTTAGCTATCCGAGAAGTGGATTTAACGAAAGATAAATTGACAGGCACTCAATTATTGCAATTGGCCAATAAGATGAACATCGAGATTCACGAATTAATCGACACCGATAATGAAAGTTTCAAAGCATTCAATATTGGAGGGAAATTTGATCAAGAAGATTGGCTTAACTTATTAATTAAACATCCGGAGTTTATTAAAACACCGATCGTTCAAGGAGAAAATAAAACAATTTTTATTGAAACTCCATCGGACACACTGAAAGTAAATTAAAATTTAAACTAAATATAAAACAATTAAAAACAGAAAATTATGAATGATTCATCAAAAATATTTTTAGCAGCATTAGTAGGTGCAGCAGCAGGAGCAGTAGCAGGTATTTTATTAGCACCAGCTAGTGGAAAAGAAACAAGAGAAAAAATAGGCGAAAAAGCCGGAGAATTTGGCGACAATGTGAAAGATTTCGCAGAAAAAGGAAAAGAGAAATACAACGAATATAAAGATGCAGGGAAGGAAAAGTTCAATGAATTTAAAGATGCTGCGAAAGAAAAGGTAAACGCCTAATACAAAAATAATGAGCGAGTGTATGTTTGTAAAGCATACACTCATTTTTATACCAAAACTATAATCATGGATTCAAAAGTATACGAAATTTTAGATGATGCAAAGTCATACACTGCGCATCAGATTGAGTTGTTGAAACTACATCTAACCGAGAAGGCATCATTTGGGGCTGCAGAGTTAGCTTCCCATTTAATAATTGGCTTAGTAGGGGTTTTGTTTTTAATCTTTGCTTCCATTAGTCTTGGTTTTTTATTTGGCGATTTACTGAATAATCTGGGATTGGGGTTCCTAATAGTAGCAGGAATATATCTGGTTCTTTTTTTAATATTCATCTTTGGTAAGAAGGCCCTTTTGAAGAAGCCGCTAACCAATTACACCATTAAAAAAATATTTGAAGATGAAGTCTAATTTACCACTCCACATGAAAATTACAGATATTGAGAGCTTGAGAAGAGCACAGCAATACCACCAAGTTAAAATAGTAGAGAAAGAAGCTTTAATCAAAGCCAACGTTGCTATTCTAAAAAGTCAATATGGTTCAAAGGGAATCCTTAAAACATTGTTTCAATCAGGAGCAAAAAGTGTGGGAGCTTCCAACTATGTTAAAATTGGAGCTGATTGGTTAATAGACCTAATGCTAGGTGGTAAAAGTCCATTCATTCGTTTATTCTCAAAAAATATAGTTCGAATATTATCAGCCAATTACAACCAAAAAATTGAGCTTTTTTTCAATCGAATAATGCGTACTTTTAGCAGTGTGATCAATCGTTAAACTCTTCATGAAAAACACTAACAATCGATTAGATCGGATTTATAAACTATCCGTAATAATCCCGGTAGCTATATTGGCATTGATTTATGGAAAATCCATTTTACTCCCATTGGTATTTTCCTTTTTTATTGCATTAGCTTTATATCCTTTAGCAAAATACCTTCAAAAATATGTCAAAAATTTAGCCGTCTCAATTGCAATCACACTTTTGGCGGTTCTTTTAGTTTTTGGCGGAGGCATCTACCTTATTTCATCACAATTTCAAAGTTTAATTTCTGAACTTCCGTCACTTCAAGATCAATTTATTGGAGTAATTAATAATATTGCTGATTACATCGAACAGAATTTTCATTACACCTCTAAAGAACAAATTGTTTATGTGAAAAACGGAGCTGAGAATTTGCTAAAATCTAGTGGGTCTATTTTTAGTGGCGCAGTTAACACCACTTCCTCTATTTTTACGTTTTTGACACTTGTACCTATCTACGTCTTCTTTATCCTACTCTACCAAGATAATTTCAAATTATTTTTTAAAAAAGTAACCCCTCCTAGCGCAGATGAAAATTACCTAAATGTTGTTACTCAAGTGAGAGAAGTAGTTCAAGGTTACATTGGTGGAATGGGTGTAGTTATTTTGATCATTGCTACCTTAAATTGCATTGGTTTATTTGCACTTGGAATTCAATATGCTCTTTTCTTCGGGATTTTTTCTGCAATTCTCACAGTTATTCCATACATAGGAATTGCCATTGGTGCACTCCTACCTACTTTGTTTGCTTTAGTAACAAAAGACTCCCTCGCATATCCATTAGGCGTTATTATCTTGTATGCTGTTGTACAGTTCTTGGAAGGAAACTTCATCACTCCTAAAATAGTTGGAGACAAAGTAAATATCAATCCTCTGGCGGCTATTGTTGCCTTAATCATTGGAGGAAGTTTATGGGGAATCATCGGTATGATTCTAGCTATTCCATTAACGGGAGTGCTTCAAATTTTACTCTATCGTTCTGAGAAAACAAAATCATTTGCCATCCTATTGAGGGCAGAGAACGAAATCCCTGAGAAAGAAACAAAAGAAGTTAAATAGCATTTATTTATTCAGCTTCAATTCTTTCATGACTTTTCACCTGACCTTCCTTTAGACCTCTAATTATATATTGTATAATAAAAAATGCAACTATTGATTAGTTCCAATTTCTATTGACGCGATCTTGAGTAATCTATGTCTTTGATTAATTTATTGACGATTCAGTTTCAACTCTCTGTATTGTCAAATCAGGTCAGAAGTATCTTCGAGTATTCGATAAATACCTCTTATTCTCTAATTGAAATCAAGTAAACCGTTCAAACTATAAAAAAGTACTGTGCTTACATTTTATGATTCTACTATCACCGATAAGGCATTTAAATTTTGAAATTCGTTTAAATAGATTGGATATATTGTATTCCAACAATAGCAAAAGAAAAGGGTGAGGAAAATCCTCACCCTTTTGTAATATATAATAGTCGGCTGTTTCTAGAACGAAAGTCCTATATATAATGACGCCGTAGAGTTTTTAAGGTCACTAAAAGAAACTGAGTTAAATGGTATACCTGATACATTAAAATTTTGATCCTTTCCAATTTGTCTCAAGCCGTAATCATATCTGGCACCAAATCGTATTATATCGAATTCAAAACCTGCACCGACAGCTATACCGTAATCTAATCTTTCGTAATCTGCTTCATTCAAGTCTTCGACAAAATCAGCATTTCCATTACTTGTTTCATTTTCAACTTGCGCCTTTAAAAGGTATGCCACATAAGGCCCGGCGTGTACATTGAAACTTTCTCCTAAATTAATTACTGCCAACAAAGGCACTTCTATATAGTTAAGATGCTGACTAAACTCTGCTTCCCCTGTAAAGAAATTATCGTATTTGGTGGTTGCTCCTTTTGTTGTTAAAAGTACCTCAGGTTGTAAAGCAAAAAAATCAGTTAATGCTGCTTTAAAAAATAAACCAGCATTGTATCCAATTCTCAAGTTCTGGTCGTCTACTTCGTTACTATAAAAATTTGAGAAATTAACTCCCCCTTTAATACCAAATTCACTTTCTCCATCTTGTGCTTTTGCGGGTGTTGAAAAAATGGTACTCAATACTACTGATGATCCTACTAAAATTTGTTTTGCTCTCTTATTCATAATTGTAAGTTTTAAGATTTGATAATTATATTGAAATAGTTGCACCGAAAAATTAAAATATTGATAAATAAAGACTTAAGCAAATATTGCTTTTATAAAAAGTAGAACCAAAGGAGCAAAACGTGGAAATATTTTCTACAAACGGTGATCAATTCAAATTGATTTTTTCTCCAGAATCTTAAAATGAAGCATCTATTCTTTAAAAAATTATTGCATCAATCATTCTAATTCCAACAGCCGATAAAAATCCTGGTGTTGGCAATATTGTTTTAATCCTTAGAATTTAACGTGTTAGATAAATTAAATTTACTATTCAATATTTATAAATGGAGAAGTGACAGTAAATTCTGCGCTATCAGACATTAAAATTTTAAATGTGAATTGATGGTTGACGATTGGATTTATACTGTCTTTGAAAATAAGATAAGTAGTCAATTCCATATAATTTGAATAATACATATTTTCCTTAGGAGGAAAGTCAGCAATTGAATAAAAAGGATATTCAAATCTAGATTGAACATAAAATAATTCGTTCAATTCAGTCTGTGGAAGATATACATCAGATTTAGTTCTAATGGTATCAGAACTTGAAATTTTAATATCACTAATACTTTCTAAAAATCGAGCAGTTTGAATAGGTGGAGTTGCAAATAATTGAGCTCCAAAACCATTAATACTTGCATAAGGATTTGGAATTTTATGAAAACTCCTTTCATCCACATTTAAAATAAAAGTTATTGAGTCCGAAGAACTGTTCTGTTTGTTATCAATTAGATAAATAGAAATAGAATCTCGGAATGAAGTCCCTAAATCAAGCTTAAAACTTTCAGCAACTATATAATATTCCGCATATTCAATACCATCCTTACAGGAAATTGGAAAAGATAAAACCAACACTATTGCAATTACAAAAAAACGAATAGAAATAAGCTTCATAATTCTAACTATTTAAATGACAACAAATCAATTCAAATATAAGTAAAGAGTTTATTGGAATTGTATTATGGGATTTAAAAGTATGTGACCTTAATAACAAGAAATGATTAATTCTAGGCCTAATTCTTTACAATTATTAGATCATATATCTAGATGAAGCTTTAAACTTATTCTCTTTATAGAGAAAGAGGGAGTCACTCCTTTCAGTCGTGCATCCGAGGTAGGGAATCGACTTCAAAAAGTTCAAATCAATGAAAAATTGATTTACTTTTTTTGTTTTAAAACACTTACGAACAAGTTTGACGATTTTGAAAACAAAAAAAGCTCAAAACTTTCGTTTTGAGCTTTTTGAAGCGGAGAAAGAGGGATTCGAACCCCCGGTACCTCACAGTACGTCGGTTTTCAAGACCGGTGCATTAAACCGCTCTGCCATTTCTCCGCGGCAAAAGTACCAAAGCATTTCATTTTATTAACCCTTTTTTTAATTTTTTTTTCATTTTCTTGATTTCGTTTTTTAGTAATTTTATGAAATGAAAAATTTAGTCCTTATTACTACTCTATTTCTATCATTTACGGCAACCACTTTTGCTTCGATAAATGCAGTTTTTAATTATGCACGATTTCAAACTTCTGATGGAACACAATACTTAGAAGCTTATTTGGAAGTAAAAGGAAATAGCCTAGAAAAGGTGAAAACAGAAAACAACACTTTCAAAAGTGAGCTAATGGTTTCGTACATAGTTTTAGACTCAAATAATCAAGTGGTAACTTTTGAAAAATTTATTCTTTCTACTCCTGAATTTGAGAATAAGGAACTATCGCAAAATATAATCGATGTAAAAAGAATGGCCATACCTTTTGGCAATTATACTTTTCAGTTATCAATAGATGATCAAAATACACCTAAAGTGGATTTTGAAACTTCATTTGATTTAGCAATTGACTTAAAATCCGATCAAATTGAATTTAGTGACATCGAACTAATATCAGAGTTTGAAAAAAATGAAGAGGAAGGCACTTTCAACAAAGCAGGTTATCACATTATTCCGAATACTCCTAGCTTCTTTGATTTAGATAAAGAAACATTAGACTTTTACATTGAAATTTACAATGCTAACTACACAATAGCGGATGGTACAAAATATTTATTGGATTATTCTATAGTTGATGCTAGCACAAAGAAAGTATCAAACAATTTAAGAGGCATTTCTAAAATTTCACCTAATGCTAAAGAAATTGCATTGAAGAGTATAGACATCACTAAACTACCGAGTGGCAATTACGAATTGATTGTAAAAGCCATTTCAGATAAAAATGTAGTATTGGCAGAACGATCAGTTGGTTTTAGAAGAAGTAATCCTTTCATAGTTTATGAATTTGATGAATTAGAAAATTCATTTGTGGGAAAGTATACTGATCGAGATACTTTATACCGTTTTATAGATTACCTCTATCCTATTTCAACCGACATACAAAAGCAATTTGTAAAATCTCAACTGGTTAATAAAGATTTAAAATTAATGCAACAGTATTTTTTAACTTTTTGGGTGGAGAGGAATAGCGAAAATCCTGAATTGGCATGGTTAGATTATAAACAACAAGTAAAAAATGCCAATAGTCAATTTGGATTTCAAACACGTCCAGGTTACTTAACAGATCGTGGCCGGATATACTTACAATATGGTAGCCCGTCTGCGATTTCAAAATCTCAATACGAACCGAGCGCCTATCCTTATGAAATTTGGCAATACGATCAATTGAGAAACCTAGGAAATCGGAAGCTCGTTTTTTATAGTCCAGGACTTGGAATGACGGATTACGAATTAATTCATACCAACATTCCTAGTGAAATATACAATGAGCAATGGAAAATGATTGTTTATGGTCGAAACAACCCTATGGGAAACAGTATTGACCAAACAGATCCTGTGAATTCAATTGGTAATAGAGCTGATGAATATTTTAAAAACCCTAGATAACTAGTTACTTTAGCGATCTTTTAATCTCATTTAATGTCAAAAGACCTAGCGATAGTTATTCTAAATTGGAATGGCGCAAATCACCTCCGAACGTTTTTACCATCCGTAGTTCAGCATTCCTCTAATCATCGAATAGTATTGGCTGATAACGCCAGCACAGATGACTCAGTAGATTTTGTGATGGCAAATTATCCTTCAATAGAGATTATAATTAACCAAGAGAACGGTGGATTTGCTAAAGGTTATAATGATGCATTGCAAAAAATAGATGCCAAATACTATTGTCTATTAAATTCAGATGTAGAAGTCACTTCTGGCTGGACAAAATCTCCTTTGGAAATTCTAGAATCTTCACCTGAAATTGCAGTATGCCAGCCTAAAATTCTTGATTACACCAAGCCGGAGTATTTTGAATATGCTGGTGCAGGTGGCGGTTTTATCGATCAATTGGGCTATCCGTTTTGTAGAGGACGAATTTTTAATAGTTTAGAGAAAGACGAGCATCAATATAATGATATAATTGAGATCTTTTGGGCGACTGGAGCCTGTATGTTTATTAAATCAGATGCCTTTAAGAAAATGGGCGGTTTTGATGAAAGCTACTTTGCTCATATGGAAGAAATAGATTTATGTTGGCGGTTAAAGAACAATGGATTAAAAATCTACTACACCGGTGAGTCCTCTGTTTACCACTTAGGTGGAGGAACACTATCCAGCTTAAGTCCTCGAAAAACTTTCTTAAACTTTAGAAACAGTCTTTTGACACTTTACAAAAATGAATATGTCCAATCAGTCAATAAAAAGGTATTTATTCGAATGATATTAGACGGAATTGCATTCTTTAAGTTTCTTATAGAAGGCACACCCTCCCACTCTTTCGCAATTCTAAAAGCACATCGATCTTACTATAAACTTAAAAAAAATCTACCTAGTGCAGGACAAGATTTAATAAAAACACACAATCAAATCTTCCAGATTTATATCATCCAAGAATACTTCTTGAAAAAAGTACACTATTTTTCAAATTTAAAAAATGGACTAAGCGCGTCTAAAAAATAATCAGGCGCTTTAGTTGGTCTATTTTTTTCCATGTTCACAAAAACTAAATCAACCCACCCTTTATTCAACAAAACCTTTTGGTCGTTATAGGTGGCAAATTCAAATTTGAGTTGAGCAGTCGGCATTTCAGTTATTAACGTTTCAATGGTTAATAAGTCATCATAATGAGCCGGTTTATAGTAGCTCATTTTAAATTCTCTAACTGGTAGCATTGTGCCACTATCTTCAAGTGACTTATAGGACAAACCTAGCGCCCTAAGCGCCTCTACTCTTGCCACTTCAAAGTATTGCGCATAGTTCCCATAATAAACGTACCCCATCTTGTCTGTCTCTGAATACCTTACTCTTATCTCGATGTTATGTTGGTACATACTGTATTTTTTCATTAAATTTATAATCGAATTTAAGGCAATTTGGGTATAGTTGAAAATATATTCCAAATTAAAATTACAGAATAGTTTTTTCTGAAAAATCAATAGCAAAATCGTTTTTTTCTTAACTATTTTAATGCAATATTTGCCTAAGTTTTAAACAAGGAATGAACTGGTATTTATTTGACTTTTCAGTTATACATATTCATCCGATTCCTAAAAAACTGTCAATATTATTTGACTAAATAATAATAAAAGATAATAACTTCGGGTTATAACTATCAAACTTTTGTTTTTTAGTATTAACTCATATTGAGTAAAAAGAAATGACGAACAACTATTTAGGAGCTTGGAGCAATTGCTTAGAAATTATTAAGGACAATGTTAGCCTACAAAGCTTTAAAACATGGTTTGAACCCATAAAACCTGTTAAACTTCAAAATAGTGTTTTGACGATTCAAGTGCCTAGTCAATTTTTTTATGAATGGTTAGAAGAGCATTATATCACTTTGCTTAGAAAAACAATAAAAAAAGAATTAGGTACAGAAGGTAAATTAGAATACAGTATCGTAATGGAAAACGGCACTTCTAATTCAAAACCTTATACTGTTAAAATTCCAACTACGAATCGTCAAGCATTAAGAAACGACCCAGTGTCTGTTCCTTTAGATGTAAACAAAGATCACCCGATAAAAAACCCATTCATAATACCTGGTTTAAAAAAGATTCAAATTGATTCTCAACTGAACCCTAATTATTCATTTGATAGCTTTATAGAAGGAGACTGTAACCGCTTAGCTCGTTCTGCTGGTTATGCTGTTGCAAAAAATCCAGGTGGTACAGCTTTCAATCCACTATTAGTTTATGGAGGAGTAGGTTTAGGGAAAACCCACTTGGTGCATTCTATCGGAATTGAAATTAAAAATCAACATCCAACTAAAACGGTATTGTACGTTTCTTCAGAGAAATTTACTCACCAATTTATTGACGCAGTAAGAAACAACAATCAAAACGACTTTATTCACTTCTATCAAATGATAGATGTTTTGATTATTGATGATGTTCAATTTTTCTCTGGTAAGGAAAAAACACAAGACGTATTCTTCCACATTTTCAATCATTTACACCAAACTGGTAAGCAATTAATTTTAACTTCAGATAAAGCGCCAGTTGAAATGCAAGGAATGGAACAGCGATTATTGTCAAGATTTAAATGGGGATTATCTGCAGACTTGCAAAGCCCTAGTTTAGAAACAAGAATTGCTATTTTGGAAAACAAAATGTACAACGAAGGCCTAGAGCTTCCAAAAGAAGTGGTAGAGTATTTAGCATACAGCATCACCACCAACATTCGCGAATTAGAAGGTGCACTAATTTCTTTGCTTGCTCAATCATCGTTGAATAAAAAGGCAATTACTTTGGAGCTTGCCAAACAAATGATTGACAAGTTTGTAAAAAACACTGCTCGTGAAGTATCAATTGATTACATCCAAAAAGTAGTTTGTGATTATTTTGATCTTCCAATTGAGTTACTAAAGTCTAAAACTAGAAAAAGAGAAGTTGTTCAGGCAAGACAAATAGCCATGTTCTTTGCGAAAAGAATGACAAAATCAAGTTTGGCAAATATTGGAATGCATTGTGGAGGAAAAGACCACGCAACAGTTCTTCATGCTTGCAAAACCGTCAACAACTTAATTGATACCGATAAAAGATTTCGAATTTATATCGATGAATTAGAAAAGAAAATTAGCATTCAATAATGCTGTATTATAATTAATTAAATAGGAATTAAAGGTGACTTTAATTCCTATTTTGGTTTAAAAAAGTTTGCACTATGAAAGTACTAATGGTTTGTTTAGGAAATATTTGCCGATCTCCAATAGCAGAAGGAATTCTTCAACACAAAATAAAAACAGAAAACCTCTCAATTTCGGTTGATTCAGCGGGAACCTCAAATTACCACATTGATGAAGCTCCAGACCCTAGAGCAATAGCTGTTGCTAGAAAGAATGGGATAGACATTTCAAGCCTAAGGGGTCGTCAATTTGTGGTTGAAGATTTTGAAAAATTTGATGTCATTTTTGTAATGGATTATAGCAATTATGAGAATGTAATCCGATTGGCTAATTCTGAAGCCGACAAAGAAAAGGTAAAACTTATTTTAAACCAAATTTATCCAAATGAAAACCAATCGGTTCCTGACCCCTACTTTGGAGGAGAAGACGGTTTTGATGATGTATTCAAGATGTTAAATGCTTCCATTTCTAAATTCACAAAAAGTCAATCATGAAAAAAACAAAAGGTGAACTTTTTCTAATACCCAATCTTTTAGGTGGTGGTAATCCTGAGAAATTTTTAGGTCGCGATGTTTTTACAACCATTAAAGGACTTACACACTTTATCGTTGAAAGTGAAAAAAACGCCCGTCGTTATTTATTAAAATTGGGCATTGAAACACCTATTGATGATCTTACCTTTTACTTACTAAACAAACATACAGACCCAAATGAACTAAATTCTTTCATAAACCCCTTAAAGGAAGGCATTTCGATGGGATTAATCTCTGATGCAGGCTGCCCTGGAGTAGCTGATCCAGGAGCTGATGTAGTAGGAATTGCACACCTAAATAGAATACCAGTACGTCCACTTATTGGTCCATCTTCTATTTTATTGGGATTAATGGCAAGTGGTTTTAATGGACAATCTTTTTGTTTTCATGGTTACTTACCTCACGATACCGCAGAACGCAACAAGCAATTGAAGTCAATGGAATTAGCGGCTAAAAAAGAAAAGCAAACGCAGCTTTTTATTGAAACCCCATTTCGAAATGAGAAACTGATAGATGAGCTTATAAAAACACTCGAAAAACAAACCATGCTGTGCGTTGCAACTGACTTAACCCTAGATTCAGAGTTAATTATGACACAAACCATTGAGGCTTGGAGGAAAAGTAGGCCTAATTTTCACAAACGACCAGCTATATTCTTAATCTACTAGCTCTTGGTGATAAAGAGTTAGACCAGCAATAGGCTTTTCAATAACAGAAACTATCTGAATTCCGTAATCCGAAGCCACATCCTTAATTATATCTGAATAATAATAACCAACCGAGCCTACCAACGCCAATGGGAGCGATTTATGATCAGGAATTTTTGTAATAATAGATTCAAATAACTCTTTGAAATTATCCACTAGCAACTTGGCTATAAATGGATGCTCCCGATTATGAAACGCAAATTGGCTAAAACTAGCAATAAACCGATTCGGCAAGGCTTCCTTATAAATACCATCCAAAATCATATCCTGACTCATTAAGTATCTTTTTTCAAAACGTAACCTCAACTCTTGAGGCATGACTCTGTAGAAATACGTTTTAAGAATTTGTTTCCCTATGCTCACTCCGCCCCCCTCGTCTCCTAACACATAACCTAGTGAAGGCAATGGCATTTTTACACCAACTCCATCATAAAAACCAACACTACTGCCAGTTCCTAAGATAGCAATCATTCCAGTTGCCTTATTCAGCGTTGATCTAGCGGCGGCCAATAAGTCATGGTTAATTTCTATAAAAATATCTCCAAATACTTCTAAAAATATTGATTTAAGTTCTTCTTTTTTAAGGTCAGATGAACAACCCGCACCATAAAAAAAAAGCTGACTAACACCAGTTGTTAGATGGGGAACTAAACTAGCTTGAAGTTCCTCTTTAATACTTGAAACAGTATGATGAAATGGATTCAACCCTTTTGTCACTAACTGTTTTATTTCACCGGATTTCGTTTCTATAACTCTCCAGTCTGTTTTTGTTGATCCACTATCAGCAATCAGAATATAATTCATTTTCAAAGTATTACTTTACACTTTACTCTCTATTTCTTGCTCAAGCTCTTTAGCTTCTTTCTCTAGAGTGACTACATGCGCTTTGTAAGGTTCAAAGTTAGCCACATAATTTTCCTTATTCACTTTTGAAAGAAACCATTGATGGTAAATAACTAACTCAGGGGAATCAATTTTCCATCGATACAATTCATCCAATGAGGCTAAATCTCGAAATAACTTAATTTCTCTTTTATAGGTTTTATTAAAATCGAACTGATTTCTCTCTAATGCCAATAACGATTGTAATATTAAACTATCTCGCTCTCTAATGTCTTTTCGCTGACTAGTTCTGACAATGTACTTTCTAAAATTTTCTATATCGTAATCAATTAAACTGAATTTCTCTATCTCTATGTCACATATAATCCGCATAATTCTGATCCAGACATTATACCCCTCTTTATCTTTTTCAATTTCCTTGGTATCATTAAATTCAACCTTAGCTTTCCTGTATTCTCCCTCTACGAAATAAACAATTCCTAAATAATATCGAAGCTTAGTTCTTCTGTAATCAAAATCTCTATAAAAATCTAATTCAGATAATTTTAAAATTGTGTCTATCAATTTCTCTGTTCTTCCTAAATAAAAAGAAGCCTCTATTTCTAATTCTCTTAATAGATAATAATTAAGTGTTTTATTTACAAAAAACTCCAAGCCCTCCTTACAGTAATCCATCAGTTCAATAAAATCATATGTTTTCAATTTATTTTCAGCCAATTGTAAATAAATCAATCCGATTCTATTTTTACCATACAATGCTTCTGATCTTTTAACAAAGTACACAAATTCATTTCCTACTATATCTACTTTTTCAAAATTTTTCAGTTGCTGAAACAACTCCATCTCTAGAAGAAGTTGATACATATAAATATTTGCTGAACGAGTCCTTTGGTATTGAATCTTAAGTTGATTAATGTATTTTTTCAAACGGGAAATGTAATCTTTCCCTTTTAACCCTTTAAAGTCAACCTCTGCATAAAACGATCGATACCAATCTTTTGCATTGTATAATGCTATTCTACATTCTTCATAAACTATTATTTCCTCTGAGATTCGCTCATAATCCTTCAATCCTTTAGACAACCCAATCAATCCTTGTTTTACATAAAGTGCCTCTAATAAATCATCGTATAATTCAAACCGTTTAGCAGCTTTAATAACCTCGTCATATATATCTAACGAAACATCTAGAATACCTCTAGAATGCAATATATAAGCAGAAACTAGCATTTTCTTTAGCTTTAGTTTATATTTAAAAGCCGAATTTGTTGCATTCCCACGATCTATATTTACATCTAAAATTAACGTCTCGAGAATTTTATTCTTCAATTTATAAATTATTCGATTGAAAGACCCATCTGTTGATCTTTTAGAAATTAACGCCTTTGTATCGTAATAATTTAATTCTTGTTTATTCAGTATAAAAAAGAGTAATTTTTTTTGCTTATTGGCAGTATTAAAGTTTGATTTAGCGCCAATTGCCAACTTTTTTATCGTCTCAATTTCAGCTGAAGATAGCTTTTTTACTAGCTTTTGTAATTTAATTAATTCTTCTTCTGCCTTCATTTTTGTATGCACTATTATATGATAGCAATATACTTAATTACAAGACTACAAAAACAACAAATATAAAAAATTAACACTTTTCAATACGCTCGAATTCGTACAAAATGTCCATTAAAACTCCTTTCTTTTGTCGCACCTTTGAACCAACAAAAAAAATAACACTACACTAAACTCTTAAAAAAATGATCAATCTTATTACAATTCTTATTTCTCTTTTAGGTTACGGCTCTCCTGCTGATTTTTCAGACTACTCTGAAGAACAATTAACCACTGAAATTAATCAAGCTCAGAACCAGGAACCAATGGATGAATCTCCTGATGGAAGAGGCGGCGACTGGGACATACCATAGTAGTTTATATTTCTACACTTTAATCTTTTCATAAAA